>NZ_JAGKSG010000002.1:0-236903 GCF_018119385.1 Massilia sp. AB1
GGCGCGGGGGGGGGGGGGGGGGGTGGCCCCCCCCCCCCTTCTCGATACTGCCGGTGACCGGCTTGCTTTTGCGGTCGCGCAGCGTTTCGCCGCTGACCACGCCGATCATGGCGTATTCGCGCGACTCGGCCTTCCGCAATTCCATGCGCGGCACGGCGGGCAGGAAGCGCAGGACGATGTCGCCGCCGAGGGCATGGGCGCGCGCCAGTTCCGGATAGCGCATCTCGGAGGCGATGGTCGACATCACGCCCATCATGTAGTTGCAGTAGGCCATGCGCTCCGGGCGCCAGGTATTCACCTCGGCCACGAAGCGGTCGGGGTCGTCGGCTGCGTCCTTGCCGACCACGCAGTCCGTGGGCCTGACCACACGGCCTCTCGCCCCCCACCACAGCGCGGCAGCGATATCCGGCCCGTTGGCGGGATCGGCAAAACCGGCGGCCAGGCGCTCCGCCCCTTCCGGCATCCCTGCCGTGTGCGCTTGCGTGTAGAAATCGACGGCGCGCATCCAATCGCGGCGCAGGCAGACGCCGTGCTCGAACATGGTCCCGGCCAACAGCGCCACTTCGCGGTGGTTTTCTTTCAGCCCATCCTTGAGCCGTTCCACCGCACCGCTGCAGTCGCGCGACTGGATGCGGTGGGTGATGCCGGCCACGGCGTTCTCGCCCGGCGTGGCCGCCGCCGCCGGCAGGGACAGCAGAAGCAGGCCGGCGGCACAGGCGGCAAGGCGGGCGGTACGGAAAGGCATGGCGGCTCCGGGTGACGTTTTTCCAAACCGGCCACTCTAGCAGTTCGACCGCGCCAGATTCTCACCGATCGCAACAAAGGCTCAAATATCGAGCGGATCGACCTCGAGCGACCACTTGACGCGCGATTTCATGGCGCGCAGCAGCTCCACCCATTCGCGCAGGAAGGCCTGCAGGGCGGGCCGCGAGCTCGATTCCACCAGCAGCTGGGCGCGGTCGACGTTGTGGACCCGCGTCATGGTCATCGGAATCGGGTCGTTGATCAGGATGGTCTCGGACGGCAGGCAGTCGCGCGCCTGTTCCAGGAAAGCGATGGCGGTGGCCAGCTCGCGCGCCTCGGCGCGCAGCAACGCCTGGTACATGAAGGGCGGCAGGCCGGCTTCGCGGCGTTCCGCCAGCTGGCCGCCGGCGAAGCGCTCGTAGTCGTGGCGCACCAGCGCGCCGTACAGCGGATGGCTGGCGTAGCGGGTCTGCACCAGCACGTCGGACTGCGCGCCGCCGGCGCGGCCGGCCCGTCCCGCCACCTGCATCAGCTGGGCGAACAGGCGCTCGGCCGCGCGGTAGTCCTGCGAGAACAGCGCGGTGTCCGGGTTGAGGATGCCGACCAGGGTCAGTTTTTTAAAATCGTGGCCCTTGGCGACCATCTGGGTGCCGATCAGGATATCCACCTCGCCGCGGTGCACGGTGTCGAAGGCTTCCTGGGCGCTGCCCTTGCGGCGCGTGGAATCGGCGTCGATGCGCAGCACGCGCGCCTCGGGGAACATGGCCTGCAGGCCCTCCTCGATGCGCTGGGTGCCGCGCCCCAGCGGCTGCAGGTCGACGTTGCCGCAGGTGGGGCAATGGCGCGGGATGCGCAGCTCCAGGCTGCAGTGGTGGCAGCGCAGCCGGTGCTCCAGCTTGTGCAGCACCATGAAGGAGGTGCAGCGGGTGCAGTTGCTGATCCAGCCGCAGGCGTCGCAGGAAATCACGGGCGCATAGCCGCGCCGGTTCAGGAACAGCAGCGACTGCTCGCCACGCTCCAGGCGCGAGCGCAGCGCCGCCAGCAGGTCGCCGGTCAGGCCGTCGCGCGGGCGGTCGCGCTCCATGTCGACCAGGCGCACGCGCGGCAGCACGGCGTCGCGCACGGCGCGCTCGCGCAGCTCCAGCCTTTTGTAGCGGCCCGACTGCGCGTGGTGCCAGGTTTCCAGCGAAGGCGTGGCCGAACCCAGCACGATGGGGATATCCAGCTGGCGCGCGCGCCACACGGCCAGGTCGCGCGCCGAATAGCGCAGGCCTTCCTGCTGCTTGTAGGAGGGGTCGTGCTCCTCATCGATCACGATCAGCTTGAGATTCGGCAGCGAGGCCAGGATCGCCAGCCGGGTGCCGAGCACGATGCGCGCATGGCCCTGGTGCGCGGCCAGCCAGTGCAGCATGCGCTCGCCTTCCGACAGGCTGCTGTGCAGGGTGGCCAGCATGGCGCCGGGGAAGCGCGCGCGGATATTCCCTTCCAGCTGGGGCGTCAGGTTGATCTCGGGGACCATGATCAGGATCTGGGCCTGCGGGTCGCGCGCCAGCACCTGGGCGCAGGCCTGCAGATAGACCTCGGTCTTGCCGCTGCCCGTCACGCCCCACAGCAGCAGCGGCGCAAAACCCTGCGCCTGGCCGATCGCGGCGGCGGCTTCCTGCTGGGCCGGATTCAGCACCGGCATGTTGGCGGCGGCGACATCCTGGACGATATCGAGCTTGGCCATTTTTTTCAGCGCGCGGTCCAGCGCGACGGTCTTGGGCACGCGCAGGTTCTTGGGCAGGCCAGGCAGGGCCACTTCGCCGACCGGGCGCTGGTAGTAGTCGGCGGCGAAGCGCGCCAGGGCGATCCAGCGCTCCGGCAAGGGCGAGAGCTGGCTGCGCACGGCCAGCGCATCCTTGAGCTTTTCCGGCGGCACATCGGTCTCGTGCTTGACGCCCACGATCAGGCCGACCACCTCGCGCCGGGCGAAGGGGACCAGCACAAGCTGGCCGACCGCCGGCGCCTCGCCCGACTGGGAAACCCAGCGGTAATCGAAGCTGCTGTTGAGCGGCGTGTCGAGCACGACTTCAAGGATGCATTCTGGCAAGTGAGGCCCTGTGCAAAACTGTGGAAAACTTTGTGAATAGCGTGGGGCTTGACCCCGCTAAAGGTTTACGTTAAATCAAGCCAAAACTGAAAATTCTTCTAGTCAATTCTATTTTTCTTATTGTTTTCAATTACTTACATTAAGAAGCACAGACCTGTTAACAAGCTGGGCTGGAATGGCGTTGTTGTGCATAAGTAGGGATGTCCTCGTGGAAAACTCGCTGCATTGCATCAAAATCTTCACGCGTTACTTGAAGTTCGGCGCTAAGTCACGGTAAACGAAGCACTTTTCCCCACATTTCCAGCTCCTGTGAATAACTTTGTGAACAATGGCCCAAAATGTGCCGAATTCCTTGGGACAAGCTTGTGGTTGGGAGGGAACGACACCGGCTGCTCATGCAAAAAACGCTTATAAATCATCGTTTTACGCTTGCCCAGACGGTGCCGAGATGTCCACAGGAATTTTTGCCCGGTTTTACGAAGTTGTGAACAAGTGAGACTTTGCACCAGGATACCGGGCAGGTATCCCTGAATAAGTCAAGCTGCGGCGCGTTGGCGGCGGCTGAAGCTGTGAACAGCCTCGACCATGGCGCTGACGGATTCCGGCGGCGTGAACTGCGAAATGCCATGGCCCAGGTTGAACACGTGGCCGTGGCCGGCCGCAGGCTTGCCATAGGCGCTGAGGGAGCGCTCCACCTCGGCGCGGATCTGTTCCGGTTCGGCGAACAGGATGGCCGGATCCAGGTTGCCCTGCAGCGCCACGCGGTCGCCCACCAGGGCGCGCGCACGGCCCAGGTTCACGGTCCAGTCCAGGCCCAGCGCGTCGGCGCCGATGCCGGCCATCTCGTCAAGCCACAGGCCGCCGCCCTTGGTGAACACGATCGCCGGGATGCGCACGCCGTCCTTCTCGCGCTGCAGCTGGGACAGCACCTGCTGCATGTAGCGCAGCGAGAACTCCTGGTAGGCGCCGTCGGCCAGCGCGCCACCCCAGGAATCGAAGATCATCACGGCCTGGGCGCCGGCGTCGATCTGGGCGTTCAGGTACTGGGCCACCGCGCGTGCGTTCACGTCCAGGATGCGGTGCATCAGGTCCGGGCGCGAATACAGCATCTTCTTAATGGTGTGGAATTCGCGCGAGCCGCCGCCTTCGACCATGTAGCAGGCCAGGGTCCAGGGGCTGCCGGAGAAGCCGATCAGCGGCACGCGGCCATTGAGGGCGGTGCGGATCTGGGTCACGGCCTTGAAGACGTAGTCGAGCGAGGCCATGTCGGGCACTTCCAGCGCCATCACCTGCTCTTCGCTGCGCAGCGGGCGCTCGAACTTGGGACCCTCGCCATCGGCGAAGTACAGGCCCAGGCCCATCGCATCCGGCACCGTCAGGATGTCCGAGAACAGGATCGAGGCGTCCAGCGGATAGCGGTCGATCGGCTGCAGGGTCACTTCGGTGGCGAAATCCGGATTCTTGGCCAGGCCCAGGAAGGAACCCGCCTGCTGCCGCGTGGCGCGGTATTCCGGCAGGTAGCGGCCGGCCTGGCGCATCAGCCATACCGGGGTGTAATCGGTCGGCTGGCGCAGCAGCGCACGCAGGAAGGTGTCGTTCTGGAGCGGGGCAAATTGGGGCATGACGGGCAATCCGGATCGAAGGGAAACCCCTATTATCGCATCCTGCGGCGGCAACTTATAATGCCATTCCAACTATCGAAAGACACTGCCATGACAGTTGCCACCAGCAAACAACCCGCGCCCTGCGGCGCCTGGACCTCGTCGATCACGGCGGCAGTCGTCGCCGCCGGCGCCACCCCGCTGTCCCAGCTGGCCGTGGATGGCGGCAGCGTCTACTGGCTGGAAGGCCGCGCCAGCGAAGCCGGGCGCTCGACCCTGATGGGCGGGCAAGGCACGGCCAGGGCCGAGCTCACCCCCCTGCCCTTCAATGTGCGCAGCCGCGTGCACGAGTACGGCGGCGGCGCCTATGCGGTGGCCGGCGGCCAGGTGTTCTTCTCGCACCATGGCGACAACCGGCTCTACCGCGTGGGCGCGGATGGCCAGCCTGTCGCCGTCACCGCCGAGGGCGAGCGCCGCTACGCCGACTTCGTGATCGACGCCCCGCGCCAGCGCCTGGTCGGCATCCGCGAAGACCACTCCTCCGGCGCGCAGTATCCCGACAACACGGTGTGCGCGATCGGCTTCGACGGCAGCGAAACCGTGCTGGTGGACGGCAACGACTTCTATGCCGCGCCGCGCCTGTCGCCCGACGGCGCCCATCTGGCCTGGCTGTGCTGGGACCATCCGCGCATGCCCTGGGAAGGCACCGAGCTGTGGCTGGCCGACGTGGCCGCCGACGGCAGCCTGGTGAACGGCCGCCTGATCGCGGGCGGCGCGCAGGAATCGATCTGCCAGCCGGAATGGTCGCCGGACGGCGTGCTGCACTTCGTCTCCGACCGCAGCGGCTGGTGGAACCTGTACCGCTACGAGCACGGCGTGGTGCACCCGCTGTGTCCGCGCGAAGCGGAATTCGGCGGCCCGCAATGGACTTTCGGCGGCTCGCTGTACGGCTTCTCTTCGCCGGACGAGATCGTGTGCACCTATATCGAGGCGGGCGTGAGCCGCCTGGCGCGCCTGGCGCTGCGCGGCGGCGAACTGGCGCCCATCGCCACGCCCTACCAGGAGATCCGCGAGCTGCGCGTCGAGGGCTCCCTGGTGGCGCTGCTGGGCGGCGCGCCCACGATCGCGCTGGAACTGGCCTGCATCGACCTGTCCACCAATCAGTGCACGGTGCTGGCGCGCTCCATCGAGCGCCTGCCGGAGGGGGTCTATTTGTCGGTCCCGCAGGCCGTCAGCTACCCCAGCGCGGGCGGGCGCACTTCCCATGCCTTCCATTACCCGCCCTGCAATGCGCATTACGCGCCGCTGGCGGGCGAGCTGCCGCCCCTGATCGTGATCGGGCACGGCGGCCCGACCGGCATGGCCGCTTCCACCCTCAAGCTGGCCATCCAGTTCTGGACCAGCCGCGGCTTCGCGGTGCTGGACGTGAACTACGGCGGCAGCACCGGCTTCGGCCGCGCCTACCGCGACCTGCTCAAGGGCCAGTGGGGCGTGGTCGACGTCGAGGACTGCGTGGCCGGCGCGCGCCACCTGGCGGAGCAAGGCCTGGTCGACCCCCAGCGCCTGCTGATCCGCGGCAGCAGCGCGGGCGGCCTGACGGTGCTCAGCGCCCTCGCCTTCCACGACGTGTTCAAGGCCGGCGCCTGCTACTACGGCGTGTCCGACCTCAAGGGCCTGGACGCGGACTCGCACAAGTTCGAGTCGCACTACAACCAGTACCTGATCGCCCCGCCGGAGCGCGCGGACACCGTGTATCGCGAGCGCTCGCCGATCCACCACACCGACAAGCTGCGCCACCCGATGATCTTCTTCCAGGGCCTGGACGACAAGGTGGTGCCGCCGCAGCAGTCGGAAAGCATGGTCGAAGCGCTGCGCGCGCGCCGCCTGCCGGTGGCCTACCTGACCCTGGAGGGCGAAGGCCACGGCTTCAGGAAGGCCGAGAGCGTGATCTGCACCCTGGAAGCGGAGCTGTATTTCTACCTGAGCGTGTTCGGCGTGCCCATCCCCGCCGGCCTGCAGCCGGTGGCGATCGAGAATCTTGGAGACGCATGAACGCAGCTGACCTGAACGAACGCCTGGCCGCCTGTAGCGCCGAACAGTTCCTGATCCTGGTGCTGCTGGCGCTCGCCGGCGAGCCGATGGGACGGCAACGCGTCCTCGAGCACATGACGGCGATGGGCGTCAAACTCCCCACGGGGCAGTGGGCAGCCGAACTGGCCCACCTGCGCGAGCTTGGCCTGGTCGCGGACGTGACCGGCCGCGGCTTCGTCATCGCGCCCGAGGCGTCCTGGCCGGTGCTGGACCGTGCGCTCGACGACGGCGCCTTCGACTTCGCGGTCGCCGCCTATGCCCAGGTGACGCCGATACGCAGCGACTGGCAGGGAAACCTCATGCTGCGCAGCTACCGCCAGGGCCTGGCCCTGCTGCGTATCGCCCTCCTCAACGGCGAGGGCAGCGAGACCGTGTCCGGGATCCTGGACGCCTGCCTGCGCTGCCACGAGGCTAACTACCTGCACCCGCTGGTCGAGGTCTGCGCCCGCCCCGTCTTCCATCCCGAAATCATCGGGCGCCTCCACCGCGGCGTGCGCGACAACGTGCTGGCGGTGCTGGTCATGCACTGCCAGCGCGAACCGCTGGCCGCGCCGGCTATCCGCGCGGCGGCCGAGCGCCAGGCGGCCGACGGCGAGCCCTCGGTCGCCCTGCGCCTGGCGCTGGCCGAACACTTCATCCTGTGCGGGCGGCTGGACGATGCGCTTGCCTTGCTGATCGAGGTGGCGGATTCGCCCGCCATGTTCCTGCGCAGCGTGATCGCGATTCTGCGCGACGACCTCGACGCCGGCCTGGCCGGCATCGAGCAGGCGATCAAGCTGCTGCGCCGCGAAACCGGCAAGCGCAAAGCCTTCTTCGAAGGAATCGGCGCGCATCTTGCGCTCGCGGCCCTGTTACGGAGCAAGCAGCCTGCTTCCATCAAATTGACGGAAGCGTGGTTCGACACCGTCATACGCAGCGTGCAGCGCCCGGAAAATTCGGTGAACAACCAGCTCGCGTTGCTGCGCTCGATCCGGTGCGGCACGGTCGATGCCGAAGTACTGGCTTCGCGCAACTGGGAACTGATGCTGGAGCCCTTCATGTTCCGCGCGCTGCTGCATTACTGGCTCGGGCTGCCGCAGCTGGCTGGCAAGCGCACCCAACTCGAAGAAATGCTGGAGCAGTCCGAACGCGCCGGCTTCGATTTCATCTCGGCCCAGCTGGCGGGGCTCCTGGGCCAGCTGGGCTATGTCGGCCACGAGCAGCGCGCCAGCGAACTGCGCCGCCGGCACCGCTTCGGCGACATGGCGCTCTGGTTCGAGCGCGAAGAAGCCTGGGAGCGCCAGCTCAACGCCCTGATCAACCTGCAGCCGGCCGTCAACGCCGAAGTGGTCCGCGAGTCGCGCCTGGTGTGGATGATCCGCTACGACCCGACCCTGGGCGTGCAGGAGATCGAACCCCGCGAGCAAAAGCGCGACGCGCAAGGCGGCTGGACCCGCGGCCGTGCGGTCGGTCTCAAGCGCCTGGCCGAGGAAGGCGCCGTGCTGGACTTCCTGAGCGCCCAGGACCTGCAAGCAGTGCAGGCGATTGCCGGCCGGCGCTACTACGGCAGCAGCAGCGTGCGTTTCGAATTCGAGCGCGGCAAAGCGCTCGCCGCCCTGGTCGGCCATCCCTTGCTGTTCTGGATGGATTCGCCCGGCACGCGCGTGGAATTGCTGCCGGGAGAACCTGAGCTGCGGGTCAAGGCCCAGGGCGGCACCGTGCTGATCACGCTGCAGCCATCGCTGGAAGACCAGGACGGCGACGTGGTCGTCACGCGCGAGACGTCTACCCGCCTGCGCCTGGTGCACATCAAGGAAGAACACCGCCGCATCGCCGCCATCCTCGGCGAAGCGGGCCTGGAAGTACCGCTGGCGGCCGAGCGCCGCGTGCTGCGCGCGGTCGGCGCCATCTCGGCTATCGTCACCGTGCAGTCGGACATCGGCGCCAGCGCCAGCGACATCGAGCAGGTCGCGGCCGATCCGCGCCTGCACGTGCTCTTGCGTCCCTACCAGCAGGGCATGCGCATGCAGGTGCTGGTACGCCCGCTGCCGGACGCCGGCGCCTATTACGCGCCGGGCGAAGGCGCGGAAAACGTGATCGCCGACGTGGCCGGCGTGCGCACGGAAGCGAAGCGCAACCTGAACGCGGAGCGCGAAGCCGAGCGCCAGCTGGTTGGCGCCTGCCAGGCGCTGGAACAGGCGGAACTGGACCACGGCGAATGGCTGCTGGGCCAGCCCTTGCTGTGCCTGGAGCTGGTCGACCAGCTGCGCACCCTCGATCCCGCGAGCGTGGTGGTGGCCTGGCCGGAAGGCGAGAAGTTCCGCGTTTCCAAAAAGGCCACGACCAAATCCGTGCGCATCCAGATCCGGCGCGACCGCGACTGGTTTGCGGCCAGCGGCGAAGTGGTGATCGACGAGCAGCGCGTGATGGACTTGCGCGCCCTGCTGGAGCGCCTGCGCGAAGACGGCAGCCGCTTCGTGGCCCTGGGCGACAACGAATACCTGGCCCTGAGCGACGAGCTGCACCGGCGCCTGACGGAATTGTTCTCGTACGGCGAGATGCACGGCGACGGCGTGCGCCTGCATGCGCTCGCCAGCTTCTCGCTGGAAGAACTGGCGCGCGAAGCGGGCCGCGCCGACACCGACGGGGCCTGGCGCGCCCACCTGGCACGCATCGCCGAGACCGAGGCCTACACGCCCCCCCTTCCCTCCACCCTGCAGGCCGAGCTGCGCGACTACCAGCGCGAGGGCTTCGAATGGCTGGGGCGCCTGGCCCACTGGGGCGTGGGCGCCTGCCTGGCCGACGACATGGGCCTGGGCAAGACCCTGCAGGCCCTGGCCTTGCTGCTGACGCGCGCGCCCAACGGCCCGGCCCTGGTGGTGGCCCCGACCTCGGTCTGCCTGAACTGGATCGCCGAGGCCCAGCGCTTCGCGCCGACCCTGAACCTGAAGCTGTTCGGCCCCGGCGACCGCAAGGCGATGGTGGAGGAAGCCGGCCCCTTCGACGTGATCGTCGGCAGCTACGGCCTGCTGCAGCTGGAAGCGCCGCTGTTCACCGGGCGCCGCTGGCACAGCATCGTGCTGGACGAGGCGCAGGCGGTGAAGAACATGCACACCAAGCGCTCGCAGGCGGTGATGGCGCTGCAGGGCGACTTCCGCATGGCGGCCACCGGCACGCCGCTGGAAAACCACCTGGGCGAGCTGTGGAACCTGTTCCGCTTCATCAATCCGGGCCTGCTGGGCAGCGCCGACCAGTTCCAGCTGCGCTTCGCCGGCCCCATCGAAAAAGCGCAGGATAAACGCGCCGAGGCCGGAGCCCGCGCGCGCCTGCGCAGGCTGACCGCGCCCTTCATCCTGCGCCGCACCAAGGCGCAGGTGCTGACCGAGCTGCCGCCGCGCACCGAGATCGTGCTGCCGGTGGAGCTGACCGCGGAAGAAAGCTCGCTGTACGAATCGCTGCGCCGCGAAGCGCTCGACACCCTGGCTGCGCTGGAAGCGCCGGAGAGCCAGAAGTCGATCGCGATCCTGGCCGAGATGATGCGGCTGCGGCGCGCGGTCTGCAATCCGGAGCTGGTGGCGCCGGGCGCGGGCATCGCCAGCAGCAAGCTGGCCGCTTTCGCGCGCCTGACGGACGACCTGCTGGAGAACCGCCACAAGGTGCTGGTGTTCAGCCAGTTCGTCGACCACCTGACCCTGATCCGCCAGTACCTGGACAAGAAGGGCATCCCCTACCAGTACCTGGACGGCTCCACCCCGATCCAGGAGCGCAAGCGCCGCGTCGACGCCTTCCAGGCCGGCGAGGGCGAGCTGTTCCTGATCAGCCTGAAGGCGGGCGGGGTCGGCATCAACCTGACGGCGGCCGACTACGTGATCCATATGGACCCGTGGTGGAATCCGGCGGTGGAAGACCAGGCCTCGGACCGCGCCCACCGCATGGGACAGCAGCGGCCGGTGACGATCTACCGCCTGGTGGCGCGCGGCACCATCGAGGAAGGCATCGTGGAGCTGCACCACCACAAGCGCGACCTGGCCGACAGCCTGCTCGAAGGGACCGAGATGGCGGCGCGCATGTCGCCGCAGGACATGCTCGAGATGCTGCGGACAGGGCTCGGCGCTGCCGGGAACGCTGCGTCGTAGGGTTGGCGGCTCCGCCGCCGACCCTACGTTATCATCCGGCGTTTTGCCGAAGAGTTAACACTTCCCTCCACGACAACGTGTCGTAATGTTTCAGCCGCCCGCAAGCGACCGGAATGGTGCTACTCTTCACGCGCCCCCGCACAGCAGTATGCGCCGGGCGCCCCGCTTTTTTTCTGTTACAGGGCCGAATACGATGATGAAAACGAAAATCGCGCTGGCAGTGCTGCTGGCGAGTTTCGCACTGGCGCCGGCCAGCGCCAAGACCACCAAGCCTGCCAAGGGCAAGGCGAAAACCTCGAAAGTAGTCAAGGCGAAAAGCACCGACAAGCGCAAGAAGGCGCCGGTGAAGAAAGCCGCCGTCGCTACGGCGGCCACCGCTGCTGCTACTGCTGCCGCCCCGGCCACGCAAGCTTCCGCCTTCCGCCTCGACCGCCGCATGGACACGCTGAGCATGCAGTTCCTGACCGCGCAGTGGCGCATGGATCCGGAAGGCGGCATCTACGCCGGCAAGTTCGACCAGGCCGCCAACCTGACCATTCCCGATGCCGCCACCCGCGCCAGGAAAGTGGCCTTCGCCGAGGAATGGCTGGAAAAATTCGGCAAGCTCGATCCGAAGCAGCTCTCGCCGCGCCACCGCACCGACCTGGCTCTCCTGGTCAACAAGCTGGAAAAGGACCGCTGGAACCTGACCACCTGGCGCGAGTTCGAGTGGAACCCCTCGCTGTACAACGTGGCCCAGCCGCTCGACCTGATCCTCACCACCGAATACGCGGCCAAGCCGCAGCGCCTGCGCACCATCCTCAGGCGCCTGGCCAACGTGCCGGCCTTCTACCAGGCCGCCCAGGCCTCGATCACCAAGCCGACCATCGAGCACACCCAGCTTGCCATCACCCAGGCGCCGGGCACCATCGCGGTGCTGGCCGACCTGGGCAAGGCGGCCCAGGAATCGACCCTCACCCCGCAGGAGAAAGCGATCTTCGCCCAGCGCATCGCCAACGCCGGCACCGCGGTGCTGGGCTATGTCGATTTCCTCACCCAGCTGGACAAGAACCTGAATGCAGCCAAGGACGCGCGTCCCTTCCGCATCGGGAAGGACTTGTACGAGCAGAAGTTCGCGCTCGAGATCCAGTCGGCCAGCAGCGCCGAGCAGACCTACCGCAAGGCCCTGGCCACGCGCGAAGAGCTGCTCACCCGCATGAACGCGATCTCGGACGAGCTGTGGCCGCGCTACATGGCGGGCGTGAACAAGCCGCAGGACCGCTTCCAGAAGATCGGCATGATGATCGACAAGCTCTCCGCCCGCCACGTCGCGCGCGAGAACTTCTTCCCCGAGATCCGCCGCCAGATCCCGCTGCTGCAGGACTGGGTGATCAAGAACGACCTGCTGACCCTGGACCCGGACAAGCCGCTCGAAGTGCGCGAGACCCCGATGTACCAGCGCGGCGTGGCCGGCGCCAGCATCGACGCGCCCGGCCCCTACCGTCCGAAGGACAAGACGTACTACAACGTCACGCCGATGGACAACCTGACGCCGGAACAGGCCGAGAGCAGCCTGCGCGAGTACAACGAGTGGATCCTGCAGATCCTGAATATCCACGAGGCGATCCCCGGCCACTACGCGCAGCTGGTCCACGCCAACAAGTCGCCTTCCCTGATCAAGTCCCTGTTCGGTAACGGCGCCATGGTCGAGGGCTGGGCCGTGTACGGCGAGCGCATGATGCTGGAATCGGGCTACGGCGGCAACGCGCCCGAGATGTGGCTGATGTACTCGAAGTGGAACCTGCGCAGCGTCACCAACACCATCCTCGACTACAGCGTGCACGTGCTGGGCATGCAGCAGAACGAGGCGATCGACCTCTTGACCCGCCAGGCCTTCCAGACCCGCCAGGAAGCCGACGAGAAGTGGCGCCGCGCGACCCTGACCTCGGTGCAGCTGACCAGCTACTTCAGCGGCTACGAGCAGATCGTGGAACTGCGCGAGCGCCGCAAGCAGCAGCTGGGCGAGCGCTTCAACCTGAAGGAATTCCACGACCAGTTCCTCAGCTACGGCAACGCCCCGGTCAAGATGATCGCGGAGCTGATGCAGTAATCTGCTGTGCAAATGCGCACAAGCGGCGTGCCTGCACGCCCAGCTTGTGCGCATTACTCCGGTTGCATAATGCCTGCGGACCCAGATCCACAACAATGACAACCGGAGACTCTTCATGACCCTCATTTCTTCGCCGCCGTCCTAGCGCTGCGGGCCGCCAGTCTTTTCCTGTTTGTCATCCCCGCAGTCTCACGCAATGAACGGAGGCTTCAATGGCATTACGCATGAATCGGGCGGCGGCAGCCGCCTGCCTGGCTTTACTCGCATCCTGGACGCCCGCCCAGGCCCAGGTCCAGGCCGGACCGGGAAGCTGGAGTGGCAACCAGACCTGGGCCACCGACACCGCCAACGGCGGCGCCCTGACCGGCTACTACTACTGGCCGGCCACCCAGCCGGTCCTGGACGGCAAGCGCGCGCTGGTGCTGGTGCTGCACGGCTGCGCCCAGACCGCCGCCGGCGACGTCATCGATGGGACCAGCGACAAGGGCTACAACTGGAAGGCCGCGGCCGACCAGTATGGCGCCGTGATCCTGGCGCCCAACGCCACCGGCAACCTGTACGGCGCCCACTGCTGGGACTGGGCGAATACGAACCGCAGCCGCGGCTATGGCCACAACGCCGTGCTGCTCGACCTGGTCAACCGCTTCCTCAGCAATCCCCAGTACGCCATCGATCCCAAGCAGGTCTACGTGGCCGGCCTGTCCTCGGGCGGCGCCCAGACCATGGTGCTGGGCTGCGTGGCGCCCGACATCTTCGCCGGGATCGGCATCAACGCCGGGCCGCCGCCGGGCGTGACGACCTCGCAAATCTCGATGGTGCCGTCGGGGTACACGGCCAGCACGGCGGCCAACAACTGCAAGAACATGTCGGGTTCCTATGCACCCAGCTTCACGAGCCAGGTCGCCAGTGTGATCTGGGGTACCAGCGACTACACGGTGGCCCAGGGCTACGGTCCGCTGGATGCGGCCGCGATGCGCCTGGTCTACGGTGGCAGCTTTACCAAGGGCGCGACGAGCACGGTGCCGACCGGCGGCACGAACACGCCCTACACGGATGCGAACGGCAAAGTACGCACTTCGGAGATCTCGGTCAGCGGCATGGGCCACGCCTGGCCGGCCGGCAGCGGTGGCCAGAACAGCAACTACGTCAATGCGACCACGGTGAACTATCCGTCCTTCGTGATGGATTTCTGGTTCAAGAACAACCTGCGCGTGGCGCGCGCGGCGCCGCCGGCCATGAGCTCGTGCAGCGCCAGCGTCTCGGGATCGACGGTGACGGTGAATGGCGCGGCCACGGTGGCCGGCGGCTCGATCGCCAGCTACCGGGTGGTGCTGAACGGGGCGACGCCGGTGGACGATGCCGCGGCCGGGAGCGGCGCCAGCTTCAGCAAGGCGTACAGCGCGCGTGCCGATGGCTATTACACGGGCAGCGTCACGGCGACCTCCAGCACCGGCCAGGTGTCGGCGGCCTGCGCGATTGCGCAATTCCTGGTCGGGACGGCGCCGGCCTTGCAGCCGCCTGCCGGCCTGGCGGTCGGGACGCGTACGGCGAACAGCATCGCCTTGTCGTGGAATGCGGCCAGCGGGGCGACGGGATACAACGTTTACCGGAATGGGGCGAAGCTGAATGCGTCTGCGCTCACTTCGACGGGCTATACCGATACGGGGCTGGCGGCGTCGACCAGCTACAGCTATCAGGTATCGGCGTTGGGGAATGGGGTGGAAAGCGCGCTGTCTCCAGCGGTGACGGGGACGACCACGTCGGGCTTCGTGTGCACGGCGACGACGGCCAGCAACTATGCGCACGTGACGGCCGGACGGGCGCACAACAGCGGCGGCTACGCGCTGGCGAACGGGTCGAATCAGAATATGGGGCTGAACAATACGTTCTATACGACGACCTTGGCGCAGACGTCGGCGGGGTATTACGTCATCGGGAATTGCCCGTAACGTCTATTACCAACCCGCTGCTTTAAAACGTCATCCCCGCCTGCGCGGGGATGACGTTGATATGCTTTGAGGTAGGTTTAGGCCGTCTCTTCCGGCGCCCGCGTCGCCCTGACAAACACCGGCGCCAGCAGCAGCCCCAGTTCGTAGAGCAAACACATCGGAATCGCCAGCGCCAGCTGGCTGACCACGTCCGGCGGCGTCACGATGGCGGCGATCACGAACGCGCCCACGATCACGTAGGAGCGGATTTCGCGCAGCTTCTGCAGGCTGACCATGTTCATGCGCACCAGGATCACCACCACCACCGGCACCTCGAAGGTGACCCCGAAAGCCAGGCACATCGACATCACGAAGTCCAGGTAGTTCTCGATGTCCGGCGTCACCGCGATCGACTGCGGCGCGAACTCGCCGATGAAGTGGAACACGCGGCCGAACACGAAGAAGTAGCAGAACGCCACGCCGGCGATGAACAGCAGCGAGGACGAGATCACCAGCGGCAGCACCAGGCGCTTTTCGTGGGCATACAGGCCGGGCGCGATGAACGCCCAGGCCTGGTAGAACACCCAGGGCAGCGACAGGATGAAGGCCAGCAGCAGGGTGACCTTCATCGGCACCAGGAAGGGCGAAATCACGCCAGTGGCGATCATCTTCGATCCCACCGGCAGCGAAGCGATCATCGGGGCGGCGAGGAGGTCGTAGATCTGCGAAGGACCCGGCCACAGCATCAGCGCCGCGCACACGAGCGCAATCCCGATCGACGCCTTGACCAGGCGGTCACGCAGCTCGACCAGGTGGGAGATGAAGGTTTCTTCGCCGGCGGCTTGCTCAGTCATCAGAAGAAGGAAGTATTGGATTTGGCGCCAGGGCGGAACTTGCGCACCCGTGCGGCGCCCGACATCACATGGCGCTTGGTGCCATGGCGGTTCTTGTACCAGGCCGGCACGCTGGAGGTGCGCACCAGCTTCTTGCGGCGGAAGTCGCGCGCCTTGCGCTCGATGTCCTGCGGCGTGGCCGGCACGTTGATGCCGCTGTCATGGGCCGCGCGTCCGTCCCACAGCGCCTCGACCTCGTCGACGTGGCTGTGGACCGTGTGCTCGACCTCGTCCTTGAACGATTGCGCGCTCTCCTGCACTTCCTTGTGCAGGTTGCGCAGTTCGTCCAGCTCGATCTCGCGGCTGACTTCGGACTTCACGTCGTGCAGGTAGCGCTGGGCGCGCCCGTACAGGGTGCCGGCCATGCGCGCCACCTTCGGCAGCTTTTCAGGGCCGATCACGATCAGCGCGACAACGCCGATGATCGCGAGTTTGGACAGTCCGAGATCGATCATGGGACCCGCGGATTACGAACGGGTCTTGTCGCGGGCTTCCACGTCGATGGTCGTCTTGTCGGCGACCTGCTGCGGCGGGGTCGTGGAGGCGGTGGTAGAGCCGTTGGCCTTCTCTTCCTCGCCCTTCACGCCGTCCTTGAAGCCCTTCACTGCTTTGCCGAGATCGGAACCGATATTGCCGATCTTCTTGGTGCCGAAAATCAGCATCACGACGACCAGGACAATCACCCAGTGCCAAATACTCATCGAACCCATGTTTGTCTCCTTGCAAGGCGCCGGGCGCCTGTAAATCGGAAATGCGTATGTTTCAGTATACGCGATGTGGGGACACTTGCCCCCATATAAAGCTTAGGCTGGACTTAGGTGCCCAGACCGCGCCATGGACGCTTGCCGCCGTACACATGCAGGTGCAGGTGATACACCTCTTGCCCGCCGTCCGGCCCGCTGTTGATCAGGGTCTTGAAGCCGCCGCTGCGTCCGCCGTTGCCGTCGGATTTCACCGCGACACCATGCTCCTCGGCAAGCTTCGGCGCCAGCGCCAGCATCTTGCCCAGTACGGCGGCGTGCTCGTTCGTGCAGTCGGACAAGGTGTCCACGTGCTGCTTCGGAATCACCAGCAGGTGCACCGGAGCGGCCGGGTTGATATCCTTGAACGCGAGCACATCGTCATCTTCATAGACGACGGCAGCCGGGATCTGCTTGGCGACGATCTTGCAAAAAATGCAGTTGTCCATCTTCTCTCCAGATGATTACAGTGCTTTCCGTTTGGAAAACCTAGCTATCCTACCAGCGCCGCATGACATTGGGATGACGATTATGACACCGGATGCCAGCGCCGCAAGGGTAAGTAGGCGCTTACTCTTTGCGCGCGGCCTTTTCGTCGAGACCGGACAAGCCTTCGCGGCGCGCCAGTTCGTCGAGCACCTGCTGCGGCGTCAGCTTGAACTGGGCCAGCAGCACCATCGAGTGGAACCACAGGTCGGCGCACTCGTACAGGACCTTGGAAGTGTCGCCCGAGACGCGCGCGTCCTTGGCGGCCATCACGGTCTCGGTGGCTTCTTCGCCGATCTTCTTGAGAATGGCGTCGTCGCCCTTGGCGAACAGCTTGGCCACATAGGATTTGTCGGGGTCGCCGCCGTTTTCCAGCTTGCGCGATTCGATCACGGCCGCGACACGGGCCAGGGTAACGCTCATGAGGGTTTCTTATCCGCGGAATAAATGGTGTCGGGGTCCTTCAGCACCGGCTCGGCCGTCTGCCAGTCGGCCCCGTCGAATTTCTGGAAGAAGCAGGAGTGGCGCCCCGTGTGGCAGGCGATGCCCCCTAGCTGCTCGATCTTGAGCAGCACCACGTCCTCGTCGCAGTCGAGGCGCATTTCCAGCACTTTCTGAATGTGGCCGGACTCTTCGCCCTTGTGCCACAGCTTCTTGCGCGAGCGGCTCCAGTAGACGGCTTCGCCCAGCTCGGCGGTCCTGGCCAGCGCTTCGCGGTTCATCCAGGCGAACATCAGGATGTCGCCGGTGGCCGCTTCCTGGGCGATCACCGGCACCAGACCGTGCTCGTCCCATCGCACCTTGTTCAGCCATTTGGCATTGGTCGGCATGTTCACTCCAGGCGCATGGGGATGCCACGCTCGGCCATGAAGCGCTTGGCTTCGCCGACCGTGTGCTGCCCGTAGTGGAAGATGCTGGCCGCCAGCACCGCGTCGGCGTGGCCTTCCAGGACGCCGTCGGCCAGGTCCTGCAGGCCGCCCACGCCGCCCGAGGCGATCACGGGGATGCCGACCGCGTCCGAGACGGCGCGCGTCAGGCCGAGGTCGAAGCCGACCTTGGTGCCGTCGCGGTCCATGGAAGTGAGCAGCAGTTCGCCGGCGCCCAGGCTTTCCATCTTGCGCGCCCATTCGACGGCGTCGAGGCCGGTGGCGTTGCGGCCGCCGTGGGTGAAGACTTCCCACTTGCCGGGCGCGACCTGCTTGGCGTCGATCGCGACCACGATGCACTGGGAACCGTGCTTTTGCGAGGCGTCGAACACCAGCTGCGGGTTGGTGACGGCCGAGGTGTTCATGCTGACCTTGTCGGCGCCGGCATTGAGCAGGCGGCGCACGTCCTCGACCTTGCGCACGCCGCCACCGACGGTGAGCGGAATGAAGACGGTCGAGGCCACGGCTTCGATGATCGGCAGGATCAGGTCGCGGCCGTCGCTCGAGGCGGTGATGTCGAGGAAGGTGATTTCGTCGGCGCCCTGCCCGTCGTAGCGGCGGGCGATCTCGACCGGGTCGCCGGCATCGCGCAGCTCGGTGAAGTTGACGCCCTTGACCACACGGCCGCCGGTGACGTCGAGGCAGGGGATGATGCGTTTTGCGAGCATAAAATTTTTTGCGTTAGCGCTTGTTCGTCGTTCCCGCGAAGGCGGGAACCCAAGTTCTGCCAGCGTTTCGGCTGCTCATGCAAGCTTGGATTCCCGCCTTCGCGGGAATGACGGTGTATTTGAACCGGTGACTATCGGCCCTGGGGATTAAGCGTCCGCACCCTCGGTCAGTTCATCGGCACGCACCTGCGCCGAGGTCAGGTCCAGCGTGCCTTCATAGATCGAACGGCCGCAGATCACGCCTTCGATGCCTTCGTCCTGCACCGCGCACAGCGCTTCCACGTCGGACAGGTTGTGCACGCCGCCCGAAGCGATGATCGGGATGCGCACGGCTTGCGCCAGCTTGACGGTGGCTTCGATGTTCACGCCCGCCATCATGCCGTCGCGGCCGATGTCGGTGTAGACGATCGATTCCACGCCGTAGCCTTCGAACTTCTTGGCCAGGTCGATGACCTCGTGGCCCGACATCTTGCTCCAGCCGTCGGTCGCGACCTTGCCGTCCTTGGCGTCCAGGCCGACGATGATGCTGCCAGGGAAGGCGCCGCAGGCGTCGTGCAGGAAGCCCGGGTTCTTCACGGCGGCAGTGCCGACGATGATGTAGCTGATGCCGTCGTCCAGGTAGCGCTCGATGGTGTCGAGGTCGCGGATGCCGCCGCCCAGCTGGACCGGAATTTCTTCCAGTTCATTCTGTTCGGCGTACTCCTGCACGACCTGCAGGATCGATTTGATCGCTTCTTCGTTCTTGGGCTTGCCCGCGAAGGCGCCGTTCAGGTCCACCAGGTGCAGCCGGCGCGCGCCCTTCTTGAGCCAATGCAGCGCCATCTCGGCGGGATCTTCGGAAAACACGGTGGCGAGGTCCATATCGCCTTGTTTCAGGCGAACGCAGTGACCGTCTTTCAGGTCGATGGCGGGGATCAGCAGCATGATGGTGGTCGGTTGGTTGACGGTTGGGAGCGAACGCGGGCGTTCACGGTTTCCAGTGGATGAAATTACGGTACAGGCGCAGCCCTGCGGCGGCGCTCTTCTCGGGGTGGAACTGGGTGGCGACGAGGTTGTCGCGCGCCACCGCGCAGCAATACGGCGCGCCGTAGTCGGCTTCGCCTATCGTGTCGGACGGGTTGTCCGGCACCGCGTAATAGCTGTGCACGAAATAGAAATAGCTGTTGTCGGCGACGCCTTCCCACAGCGCGTGGGCGCGCGACTGGCGTACGCGGTTCCAGCCCATCTGAGGCACCTTGAAGCGCGAGCCATCAAGCTGCAGCTTGCCGTCGAGCTGGAAGCGCACCACCTTGCCGGGCAGCAGGCCCAGGCCGGGGGTGCCGTCGTTTTCTTCGCTGGCATCGAACAGCATCTGCTCGCCCACGCACACGCCCATCACGGGTTTGTTCCGGACGGCGCGCAGCAGGGCTTCCTCGGCGCCGGATTCGCGCAGGCTGGTCATGCAGTCGCGCATCGCGCCCTGGCCGGGCAGGACGATGCGGTCGGCCGCGTCGATGTCGCCGGCATTGTTCGAGACCAGCACATCGGCTTCGGGCGCGGCCGCGCGCAGGGCCTGCGCCACAGAGCGCAGGTTGCCGAGGCCGTCCACCACAACAATCTTGTTCGTCATGGCGTCAGAGGCTGCCTTTGGTCGAAGGGATGATGCCGGCGGCGCGCTCGTCCAGCTCGGTGGCCATGCGCAGGGCGCGGCCGAAAGCCTTGAACACGGTTTCGCACTGGTGGTGCGCATTCACGCCGCGCAGGTTGTCGATGTGCAGGGTCACGCCCGCATGGTTGACGAAGCCGCGGAAGAACTCGCCGGTCAGGTCGACGTCGAAGGTGCCGATCATGGCGCGCGTGAAGGGAATGTGCATTTCCAGGCCAGGGCGGCCGGAGAAATCGATGACCACGCGCGACAGCGCCTCGTCCAGCGGCACGTAGGAATGGCCGTAGCGGCGGATGCCTTTCTTGTCGCCGACGGCCTTGGCCACCGCCATGCCGAGCGTGATACCGGTGTCCTCGACGGTGTGGTGCGCATCGATGTGCAGGTCGCCGACGGCTTCGACTTCCAGGTCGATCATGCCGTGGCGCGCGATCTGGTCCAGCATATGGTCGAGGAAGGGGACGCCGGTATTGAGTTTCTGGCGGCCGGTGCCGTCGAGGTTGATCGCGACGCGGATCTGCGTCTCGTTGGTGTTGCGCGTGATTTCGGCGGTGCGGGTCATTGCAGGGTGCTCGTCAGTCGGCCTCCCCCATCGGGGAGAGACCGGTTACAGGGACGCTTTCAGGGCAGTCAGGAATTGGGTGTTTTCTTCCGGGGTGCTCACCGTGACGCGGATGCAGTTCGTCAGCAGCTTATGCATTTTACTCAAATTTTTGATCAAGACCTTCTCGCCATGGAGATGCGCGCAGACGGCATCGGCGTCCGGCACCCGCAGCGAGATGAAATTCGCGGCCGACGGGAAGACTTCGACACCCGGCAAGGCCGCCAGTTCGGCGGCCAGGCGGCTGCGCTCGGCGTTGATCTGCTCGGCCTGGCGGTCGAGCACGTCGAGGTGGTCGAGCGCGAACTCGGCCGCCACCTGGGTCAGCACGTTCACGTTGTAGGGCGGACGGACTTTTTCGAACTGTTCCAGCAGCGCGGCGTGGCCCGACAGGTAGCCCAGGCGGATGCCGGCCAGGCCCAGCTTGGACAGGGTGCGCATCACGACCAGGTTGTCGAATTCCGGCAGGCGGCCCATGAAGCTCTTGTGGGCGAAGGGCTGGTAAGCCTCGTCGACCACGGCGATACCGGTGTCGCCCAGGGCGCGGATCACCGCTTCCATGTCGGCGGCGTCGAACAGGTTGCCGGTGGGATTGTTCGGGTAGGCCAGGAAGACCAGCGAGGGCTTGTGCTGCTCGATGGCGGCCAGCATCGCTTCGCGGTCGAGCGAGAAATCTTCCTTGACCGGCACGCCGACGAAATCGGCGCCGGCGAACTGGGCCGAGCGCGAGAACATCACGAAGGCCGGGACCGGCGCCATGACCACGGCGCGCTGGTCTTGTTTTGCGACGGCGGTCGCCATGATGGCGATCAGCTCGTCCGAACCGTTGCCCAGAAGCACGTCATAGCCGGCAGGCACGCCCAGCTTGGCGCAGATCTTGTTCTTGACGGTGCGGTAGGACGGCACCGGATAGCGGTTCAGGGCCGCGTCGGCCAGGCGCGCGCCCAGTTCGCGGCGGAGTTCTTCCGGCAGCTCGTAGGGATTCTCCATCGCATCTAGCTTGATGTAGCCGCTGGCGTCCGGCACATGGTAGCTGCCGATCGCACGCACGTCGGCACGGATGGTGTTGTCGATCAGCTTGTCGATGGCGCTCATGGATTTCCTTCAGAGGTAATGGCGATAGCCCCTTTGGCCGCCGCCTTGCGTTTCTTTGCAGCCAGCGGAACTTCCGGCGCGGCAAGGCGCGCCTGGATGATCTCGCAATAGGCCGGGTTCAGCTCGAAGCCGGTGAACTGCCGGCCCAGGCGCTTGGCCGCGATGGCCGTGGTGCCGCTGCCCATGAAGGGATCGAGCACCACGCCGCCCGGCGGGCAGGAGGCCTTGACCATGCGCTCGATGATCTCGAGCGGCTTCTGGGTCGGGTGGTCGGCGCGCTCCGGATGCTCGCGGTGCAGGCGCGACACGCTCCATACGTCCTTCGGGTTGTAACCCACTTCGAGCCACTTGGCGCCGACGAAGATCGAGCGCGAGCGGGCCTTCTTGGTCTCGGCGTCGTAGGGAATACGCACCGCGTCCAGGTCGAAGTAGTAGTCCTTGCGGTTGACGAAGAAGCCGATGGTGTCGTGCACCGAGCTGAAGCTGCGCACGCTGCCGCCCATCGAGGGCACGCGGCGGTCCCAGATGATCTCGTTCATCATCGTCATGCGCTTTTTGAGCATGACAAAGATCTCGGGTGCGAAGCGCCAGGTCAGGAAGATGTACAGGCTGCCGTTGGCCTTCAGCTTGGGCAGCACGGCGGCTATCCACTGCTCGGTCCAGGCCAGGTAGGCTTCGACGCTCTGCTGGTCGGACGCGTTGCCGTAGTCCTTGCCGAGGTTGTAGGGCGGGTCGGTCAGGATCAGGTCGATGGATGCATCCGGGATGCGCGCGATTCCTTCGAGCGCATCCTCGCAGAAGACCTGGTTGACCCAGTCCGTCATGACGTTTTGATACGCAGTTCGGCACTACGGGCGTGGGCCTGCAGGCCTTCGCCATAGGCCAGTTCAGCCGCCACCTTGCCCAGGGTTTGCGCGCCCTGCTCGCTCACCTGGATGATGGACGAGCGCTTCTGGAAGTCGTACACGCCCAGCGGCGAGGAAAAGCGCGCCGTGCGCGAGGTCGGCAGCACGTGGTTCGGGCCGCAGCAGTAGTCGCCCAGCGATTCGGACGAGAAGCGGCCCAGGAACATGGCGCCCGCGTGGCGGATCTTATCTGCCCACTGCATCGGCTCCGCGGCCGAGATTTCCAGGTGTTCGGCGGCGATCGCGTTGGCGATTTCGCACGCCTCATCCATGTCGCGCACCTTGATCAGCGCGCCGCGGTCGGTCAACGAAGTGGTGATGGTTTCGGCGCGTGGCATGGCCGGCAGCAGCTTGTGGATGCTGGCTTCGACTTGCGCGATGTAGCCGGCGTCCGGGCACAGCAGGATGGCTTGCGCCAGCTCGTCGTGCTCGGCCTGCGAGAACAGGTCCATCGCCACCCAGTCCGGGTCGGTGGTGCCGTCGCACAGCACCAGGATCTCGGACGGGCCGGCGATCATGTCGATGCCCACGGTGCCGAACACGCGGCGCTTGGCCGAAGCCACGAAGGCATTGCCCGGGCCGACGATCTTGTCCACGGCCGGGATGGTCTCGGTGCCATAGGCCAGCGCGCCGACCGCCTGGGCGCCGCCGATGGTGATCACGCGGGTCACGCCGGCAATCGCCGCGGCGGCCAGCACCATGCGGTTCTTCACGCCGTCCGGGGTCGGGACCACCATGACGATTTCCTTGACGCCGGCCACCTGGGCCGGAATCGCGTTCATCAGCACCGAGGAAGGATAGGCTGCCTTGCCGCCCGGGACATAGATGCCGACGCGGTCCAGCGGGGTCACGCGCTGGCCCAGGACGGTGCCGTCAGGCTCGGTGAATGTAAAACCGTTCAGTTCCTGCTTCTGGCGCTCGTGGAACACGCGGATGCGTTCGGCGGCGGTACGCAGCGCGGCGCGCTGGGCTTCCGGCAGCGAGTCCAGGGCCTCAATGAGTTCGGCCTGCTTGATGTCGAAGGCGTCCATCGAGGATGCCCCGCCGTTCGGGATGCGGTCGAACTTGTTGGTGTACTCCAGCACGGCGGCATTGCCGCGCTTTTTGACGTCCGCAAGGATCTTCGCGACCGCCGTTTCGATGGCGTCGTCGGTCTCCGCCTCGAATGCCAGTAGCGCATCCAGGGTGGGTTTGAAATCGGGAGCGGTGGAGTCGAGCTTGCGGATCTGTACTGCCATGTTCAGCCTACTTGTTGGGACGCGCGTTGGAAGGCGTCGAGGATCGGTTGCAGGCGCTCGCGCTTGAGCTTGAGCGCGGCCTGGTTGACCACCAGGCGCGAGGAGATGTCCATGATCTTTTCGACTTCGACCAGGTTATTGGCGCGCAGGGTGCCGCCGGTCGAGACCACGTCGACGATGGCGTCCGACAGGCCGACAAGCGGCGCCAGTTCCATCGAGCCGTACAGCTTGATCAGGTCGACGTGCACGCCCTTGGCGGCGAAGTGCTCGCGCGCGGTGTTGACGAACTTGGTCGCCACGCGCAGGCGCGCACCCTGGCGCACGGCGGTGTCGTAGTCGAAGCCGGCGTTCACCGCGACCGACATGCGGCACTTGGCGATCTGCAGGTCGATCGGCTGGTACAGGCCTTCGCCGCCATGCTCGAGCAGCACGTCCTTGCCGGCCACGCCGAAGTCGGCGGCGCCATGCTGGACATAGGTCGGCACGTCGCTGGCGCGCACGATCAGCACGCGCACGCCGGGATCGTTGGTCGGCAGGATCAGCTTGCGCGAGGTCTCGGGGTTTTCCAGCACCTCGATGCCTGCCGCCGCAAGCAGCGGCAGGGTGTCTTCGAAGATGCGGCCCTTGGACAGCGCCAGGATCAGGCCGGAACTCGTGTTTTGGCTATTCGGATTCATGCTTACTTGATGCGGACGATGTCGGCGCCCACGGCCGACAGCTTCACTTCCATGCGGTCGTAGCCGCGGTCCAGGTGGTAGATGCGGTCCACCAGGGTCGTGCCTTCGGCCGCCATGCCGGCGATCACCAGCGAGGCCGAGGCGCGCAGGTCGGTCGCCATCACCGGCGCGCCGACCAGGCGGTCCACGCCCTTGATGAAGGCGGTGTTGCCTTCGGTGTGGATCGAGGCGCCCAGGCGGTTCATTTCCTGCACGTGCATGAAGCGGTTTTCGAAAATGGTCTCGGTCACGCGGCTCGGGCCCGAGGCGATCGTGTTCACGGCCATGAACTGGGCCTGCATGTCGGTCGGGAAGCCCGGGTACTCGGTGGTGCGGAAGGACACCGGGTTCGGACGGCCGTCCATGCGCGCACGGATAGTATTGCCGGACACGGCGAGCTGCAGGCCCATCTCGCGCAGCTTGTCGAGGGCCACGTCGAAGATGTCGGTGCGGGTATTGGTCAGCAGGATGTCGCCGCCGGTGGCCGCGACCGCGCACAGGAAGGTGGCGGCTTCGATGCGGTCCGAAATCACCGCGTGCTCGGCGCCGTGCAGCTCCTGCACGCCCTGGATCACCAGGCGGTCGGTGCCGATGCCTTCGATCTTCGCGCCCATGGCCACCAGCAGGTTGGCCAGGTCGGTCACTTCCGGCTCGCGCGCGGCGTTTTCCAGCACGGTCTCGCCCTGGGCCAGGGTGGCGGCCATCAGCAGGTTCTCGGTGCCGGTGACGGTGATCATGTCGGTGTGGATGCGCGCGCCCTGCAGCTTGTTGGGCGCCTTGGCATAGATGTAGCCGCCTTCGATGGTGATCTCGGCGCCCATCTGGCGCAGGCCCTTGATATGCTGATCCACCGGGCGCGAGCCGATGGCGCAGCCGCCCGGCAGCGAGACCTTGGCTTCACCGAAGCGCGCCAGCAGCGGGCCGAGCACCAGGATCGAGGCGCGCATGGTCTTGACCAGCTCGTAGGGCGCTTCCAGCGAGGTGATATTGGCGCCGTTCAGGGTGACGTTTTCGTCGTCCTGGTCGACCTTGAGGCCGGTCTGCTCGAGCAGGCGCAGCATGGTGCGTACGTCGTGCAGGCGCGGCACGTTCGACAGGCGCACGTCGCCCGCGGTCAGCAGGCCGGCGCACAGGATGGGCAGCGCCGCGTTCTTGGCGCCGGACACAGGGATTTCACCGTTCAGGCGCTTGCCGCCGACGATCTGGAGCTTGTCCATGCTTAGCCTCCGAATTCTTCAGGGGTCAGGGTTTTCATCGACAGCGCGTGGATTTCCTCGCGCATGCGGTCGCCGAGCGCGGCGTACACCAGCTGGTGGCGCTGGATCGGGCGCTTGCCGGCGAAGGCCGGCGACACGATCACGGCCGTGAAATGGCGGCCGTCGCCTTCCACCTGCAAATGGGTGCATTCGAGGCCGGCGCTGATGTAGCTGTGGATCAGTTCTGGTGTGGTTTCCACGACAACTCCTGGGTAGATTCTTTGTTAGTGGCGCAGCTTGTAGCCGCGCTTGAGCATGTTGATTGCAATTGCCGCCAGCACCGCGAAGAACACGGCGACGATGGCCAGGCTGGTCCAGGGCGAGACATCGGACTTGCCGAAGAAACCGTAGCGGAACCCGTCAATCATATAAAAGAACGGGTTGAAATGCGAGACGGCGAGCCAGAAGGGCGGCAGTTTCTGGATCGAATAGAAGACGCCGGCCAGGAAGGTGGCGGGCATGATCAGGAAGTTCTGGAAGGCGGCCAGCTGGTCGAATTTCTCGGCCCAGATGCCGGCGATCACGCCCATGGTGCCGAGGATGGCCGCGCCCAGGAAGGCGAAGGCGACGATCCACAGCGGCGCCACGAAGCTCAGGTGGGCGAACCAGGCCGTGACCAGGAACACGCCGGCCCCGACCACGATCCCGCGCAGCACCGAGGCCAGCACATAGGCCGACAGGATCTCGGCATGCGACAGCGGCGGCAGCAGGATGAAGACCAGGTTGCCGGTGATCTTGGACTGGATCAGCGAGGAAGACGAGTTGGCGAAGGCGTTCTGCAGCACGCTCATCATCACCAGGCCCGGAATCAGGAAGGCAGTGTACGACACGCCTTCGAGCATCTCGACGCGGCCGTCGAGCACGTGGCCGAAGATCAGCAGGTAGAGCATGGCGGTGACGATCGGCGCGGCCACGGTCTGGGTCGCGACTTTCCAGAAGCGCAGCGACTCCTTGTAGAACAGGGTGCGGAAGCCCACGGAGAACAGGTTCATTGCTTGCCCTCCTCCATGATCTGGATGAAGATGTCTTCCAGGTCGGCCTGCTCCAGCTGCATCTCGTCGATGACGGCGCCGGATTCGCGCAGGCGCGCCAGGATAGTCTCGACCTCGGAATAGTCGTTCACCCGCAGGGTGTACTTGTTGCCGTTGTTATGTTCGTCGTGCGAGACCAGGTGGCGCAGGCCGTCCGGCAGGTCGCCGCTCTTCAGGTGCACCACCAGCTGCGAGCCCGACACGCGGCGCAGCAGGTTCGGCATGGTGTCCAGCGCCACCACCTGGCCCAGCTTGAGCATGGCCACGCGCTGGCACATGGCCTGGGCTTCTTCCAGGTAGTGGGTGGTCAGGACCACGGTGTGGCCCTCGCGGTTCAGGCGCGAGATGAACTTCCACAGGGTCTGGCGCAGCTCCACGTCGACGCCGGCGGTGGGTTCGTCGAGCACGATCACGGGCGGCTTGTGCACCAGGGCCTGGGCCACCAGCACGCGCCTCTTCATGCCGCCGGACAGGGCGCGCATGTTGACGTCGGCCTTGTTGGTCAGGTCGAGGTTGTGCATCACCTCGTCGATCCAGGCGTCGTTGTTCTTGATGCCGAAGTAGCCGGACTGCAGGCGCAGGGTCTCGCGCACCGTGAAGAAGGGATCGAACACCAGCTCCTGCGGCACCACGCCCAGGCGGATGCGCGCTTCGCGGAAGTCGCTCACCACGTCGTGGCCGTGCACGCGCACGCTGCCCGCGTCGGGGCGGATCAGGCCTGCGATGGTGGAAATCAGGGTGGTCTTGCCGGCGCCGTTGGGGCCGAGGAGGCCGAAGAATTCGCCTTCCTCGATGGTCAGGGAAACGCCCTTGAGGGCCTTGAAGCCCTTGTAGCTTTTCTCGACGTTGCTGATCTGGATCGCTGTCATTCTTGTTGGGGAGGCGCGGACGCGCGGGACGGTGCGGTGAAACAGCCCATTATAGGGGAATTCGCAATGTCAAGAGCGACAGGGGATTTTCGGGACGCGCCGAAGCAGTGCCGGCGGAAGAAAAGAAGGCGGCGGGCGAACCCGCCGCGCATCATTGCTGCGGCAGCAGCGAGTCGACCCCGTACAGGGCCGCGAGCTTGCGGACGTTGTCCGGCATGTTGATGAAGCGCAGGCGCTGGCCCGCCGCCTGTGCGCGGCGCTGCCAGGCCAGCAGCATCGCCACGCCCGAGGAGTCGGCCGCCTGGATGCCCGCCAGATCGAACACGGTCTCGCCGGCCTTGATCGCGAGCGCACCCTGTTCGAGTGCCGCCCGGGCGCTCTGGAAGGTCAGTGCATCGAGCGAAAGCATCGCATTGGCCTCGGCCATTACTTCGGCGCCTTCAGCGGCTTGTTGGCCAGCTGCGCATTGCGTTCGGCCAGGGTCTTGATCAGGCCATCGATGCCGCCCTTGTTGATCTGGCTGGTGAAGGTGCCCTTGTAGGTCTCGACCAGCCAGGCGCCCATCACGTTCAGGTCATAGATCTTCCAGCCCTGCGGGCCCTTGGCGACGCGGTAGTTCAGGGTGACCGGCTCGCCGCGCGAGACGTTCACCTGCGAACGCACTTCGACGTCGGTGGCGCCCGGTTCGGCGCGCAGCGGCTTGAACTCGACGGTCTGGTTGTCGACCTGCGACAGCGCGCCGGCATAGGTGTACACCAGCAGGGTGCGGAACTCGTCCGACAGGCGCTTCTGCTGCTCCGGGGTGGCCTGGCGCCAGAAGCGGCCGGCCGCCTGCTGGGTCATCTTTTCGGAATCGACGTAGGGCAGGATCTTGGTGTTCACCAGGCCCATGATCTTGTTGCGGTTGCCGGCCTGGATCTCCTTGTCGGCCTTGACGGCGTCGAGGATCTCGGTGGAGATGCGCTTGACGAAGACGTCCGGCGCTTCTGCGGTGGCGGCCGGCGCGGCGATGGCGGCGGTGGCGAAGGCGACGCTGGCGGTCGCGGTGGCGATCAACTGGATGATAGGCTTCATGTAGGGCTTTTCCTTTCGTTGGCAGCCGCGCAACCGGCCCGGTGGGACGGTTCGCGGCACTGACCGGTTAACTCTTCTTACTGCTTTTCGGATGACACCGGTTGCGGAACGACTTGCGAATTGGCGTCCGCATCCTTGTCTTCCGCCGCTTGCGGCGGATTGCCGTCGTAGACCTGGCTCTGGCGGCGCTGCATGTAGCCGTCGCGGATGAAGTCATAGCGATCCAGGGCGGCGTCTTCCAGCAGGCTGGTGGCGTCCAGCAGGGTGGCGCGCTTGTCGACCACGCGCACGGCGTTGCCGATGTTGCGCCAGTTGTCAGGCTGCTTGTATTTCCAGATGTCGGCGCCGATGTCGGCCGGCAAGGCCGCGGTGTCACGTACCGTAGATGGGCCCAACAATGGCAACATCAAGTAGGGGCCGCTTGGAACGCCCCAGACGCCCAGGGTCTGGCCGAAATCTTCGTTGTGCTTCGGAATGCCCGCTTCCGAAGCGATGTCGAGCACGCCGAGCAGCCCGAAGGTCGAGTTGAAGGCGAAACGGGTCAAATCGCCCATGCCGGCCTGGCCTTTGCCTTGCAGCAGGTTATTGACGCCGCTCCAGGCATCCGACAAGTTGCCGAAGAAATTGTTCACGCCGGTCTGGACGGGACCCGGGGTGTAATCCTTGTAGACGGTGGCGGTCGGCTTGAGCACGGTGCGGTCGACCGCATCGTTCAAGCTGAACACGGCACGGTTGTAGCCTTCGAGCGGATCCTGTGGATTGGTCGCGGTCGAGGCGCAGCCGGTGAGCGCGAGCATCGCCGCGACGGCGGCGAGCGCGGAGGCGCGGCGGGCGGTACGGGAAACGTGGGTCATTCGCTACCTTCCTTTCCTTCAGCGGCCTTGCTATAGATGAATTGGTTGATCAGGTCTTCCAGCACCGCAGCCGACTGGGTACGGTTGATGCGGTCGCCGTCGACCAGGTTCTGGGTGTCGCCACCCGGTTCGATGCCGATGTACTGCTCGCCGAGCAGGCCAGCGGTCAAGATCTTCAGCGAACTATCTTTAGGGAATTTATACGAGGGCTCGAGATCGAGGCGCACCAAGGCCTGGTAGGTCTTGTCGTCGAAGCTGATCTCGCCCACGCGGCCGACCACCACGCCCGCGCTCTTGACCGGCGCCTGCGGCTTGAGACCGCCGATGTTGTCGAACTTGCCAGTCACGGCATAGGTCTTGCCAAACGAAATGGTGCTCATGTTGCCGGCTTTCAGGGCCAGGAACAGCAGCGATGCCAGGCCCAGCAGGACGAACAGGCCGACCCAAACGTCGATAGTTTTGCGATGCATGTGAATACCTTACGGAACTTAGTTAATTCTTTACTTGTTGAACATCAGGGCGGTCATGATGAAGTCCAGCCCCCAGACCATCAGCGAAGCGATCACGACGGTGCGCGTGGTGGCGCGCGACACGTCTTCCGGCGTCGGCTGGGCCTGGTAGCCCTGGAACAGGGCAGTAAAGGTCACCGCGACACCAAAGATAAAGCTCTTCAGCACACCGTTCAGTACGTCAGCTCGCACATCGACGCCGGATTGCATCTGCGACCAGAACGCACCTTCGTCGACACCGATCAGCTGCACGCCGACCAGGTAGCCGCCCAGCACGCCGACGGCCGAGAACACGGTGGCCAGCACCGGCATGGCGATCACGCCGGCCCAGAAGCGCGGCGCGAGCACGCGCTGCACCGGGTTAATCGCCATCATTTCCATGGCGGACAGCTGTTCGCCGGCCTTCATCAGGCCGATCTGCGCGGTGAGCGAGGTGCCGGCGCGGCCGGCGAACAGCAGCGCGGTCACGACCGGGCCCAGTTCGCGGGTCAGCGCCAGCGCCACGACCTGGCCCAGCTTCTGTTCGGCGCCGTACTGGTTCAGGGTGTAATAGCCCTGCAGGCCCAGCACCATGCCGACGAACAGGCCGGACACGACGATGATCACCAGCGAATAGTTGCCGATGAAATGGACCTGTTCCGAGATCAGCGCGGGCCGGCGGAAGGCTCCGGGCGAGCAACCCAGCAGGGTAAAGAAGGAACGAGTGGCGAAGCCCAGGCTGGCGACGCTTTCGCGCACGGTGCGGCCGATGCTTTCGAGGATGCGGGCGATCATTTGCTCACTCCCAGGCCCAGGTCCTCGGCGAGCGACTTGCCGGGATAGTGGAAGGGCACGGGGCCGTCCGGGGCCGCGTTGACGAACTGCTTCACGTACGGATCTTCCGAGACGCGCAGCTCGGCCGGCGTGCCTTCGGCGACGATCTTGCCTGCCGACATGAAGTACACATAGTCGGCGATGGCGAAGCATTCGTGCACGTCGTGCGAGACCAGGATCGAGGTCGAGCCGAGGGCGTCGTTCAGGTTGCGGATCAGGTTGGCGGTGACGCCCATCGAGATCGGGTCGAGGCCGGCAAAGGGCTCGTCGTACATGATCAGTTCCGGATCCAAAGCGACCGCGCGAGCTACTGCTACCCTGCGCGCCATGCCGCCCGAGATCTCGGCGGGCTTGAGGCGATGCGCATTGCGCAGGCCGACGGCGTTGAGCTTCATCAGGACCAGGTCACGGATCAGCTCTTCCGGCAGGTTCGTGTGTTCGCGCAACGGGAAGGCAACGTTATCGAAGACGGACAGGTCGGTGAACAGGGCGCCGAACTGGAACAGCATGCCCATGCGGCGGCGCAGGCGGTACAGGCCGTCGGTGTCGAGCTGGTGCACGACTTCGCCGCCCACGCGGACTTCGCCGCGCTGGGGGCGGATCTGGCCGCCGATCAGGCGCAGCACGGTGGTCTTGCCACAGCCCGAGCCGCCCATGACGGCAATGAGCTTACCGCGTGGGAAATCCATGCGGAGGTTCGACAGGATGGAACGCTCTCCGTACGCAAAGTGCAGATCGCGAATTTCGACTAGGTTTGGCACAGCGTGATTAATTTTTGAGGAATCCGGTATTGTAGTGCAGAAAGGGCAAGCCTTGCTGGCGGCACCTCCGTTTTGGAGGCTGGATCGACGTGCAATTACAACACAACTAACTCACGAGTCACTAATTTGATGATCGTAAGTGGTTGTTTTTGAAGAGATATGTATGTCTCACGAGACTTCAGTTTGTTGAATCATATCAACAAATGCCCATAGGCAACCCACCTCCTGCGTGGGGGAAGTTGTCGACTGAAGAAGCATAAAAGCCTGTACCGCTACGTGCTTTGCTGCAAAGCAGCAATGCCTGTTGATTCAGCTAACAATAAAAAAGGCGGCCCGCAGGCCGCCTAAACGGAAACCTTGGAAACCGTTGATTAGCGCGGCAACACCGAGCTGCCCATCAGGAATTCGTCGACGGCGCGCGCGCACTGGCGGCCTTCGCGGATCGCCCATACCACCAGCGACTGGCCGCGGCGCATGTCGCCGGCGGCGAAGATCTTCGGCGACGAGGTCTGGTAGCAGCCTTCGCCATCGGTGGTGGCGCGGGCGTTGCCGCGGGCGTCCTTCTGCACGCCGAAGGCGTCCAGCACCTGCTGCACCGGCGAAACGAAGCCCATGGCCAGGAACACCAGGTCGGCCTTCATCTCGAATTCCGAATCCGGCACTTCGCTCATCTTGCCGTCCTTCCACTCGACGCGGCAGGCGATCAGCTTCTCGACCTTGCCGCCCTTGCCTTCCAGGCGCTTGGTGGCCACCGCCCAGTCGCGCTCGCAGCCTTCCTCGTGCGAGGACGAGGTGCGCAGGCGGGTCGGCCAGTAGGGCCAGACCAGCGGCTTGTTTTCCTGCTCGGGCGGCATGGGCATCAGTTCGAACTGGGTGACCGAGGCCGCGCCGTGGCGGTTCGAGGTGCCGACACAGTCCGAGCCGGTGTCGCCGCCGCCGATCACGATCACGTGCTTAGCCGTCGCCTTGATCTGGTCCTTCAGCTTGTCGCCCGCGTTGACGCGGTTTTGCTGGGGCAGGAATTCCATCGCGAAGTGCACGCCCTTGAGCTGGCGGCCCGGGACCGGCAGGTCGCGTGGCTGTTCCGCGCCGCCGGCCAGGACCACGGCGTCGAAGTCCTTTTCCAGGTCTTCCGGGAAGATGGTGTCGCGCGCCATGTTGCTGACGGTGGCCGGGAAGTCCTTGCCGATCAGGACACTGGTGCGGAAGCTCACGCCTTCGGCCTGCATCTGTTCGATCCTGCGGTCGATCAGGTCCTTCTCCATCTTGAAGTCGGGGATGCCGTAGCGCAGCAGGCCGCCGAGGCGGTCGCTCTTCTCGAACACGGTCACGTCATGGCCCACGCGCGCCAGCTGCTGGGCGGCGGCCAGGCCGGCGGGGCCGGAACCGACCACGGCGACCTTCTTTCCGGTCTTGACGCTTGGCGGCTGCGGCACGATCCAGCCGTGTTCCCAGCCGCTGTCGGCGATCTTGCGCTCGATCGACTTGATGCCGACCGGCTCATTGTTGATGCCCAGGGTGCAGGCGGCTTCGCAAGGCGCCGGGCAGATGCGGCCGGTCACTTCGGGGAAGTTGTTGGTCGAGTGGAGGTTCTCCACGGCCGCGCGGTAGTTGCCGTGGTAGACCAGGTCGTTCCAGTCCGGGATCATGTTGTTGACCGGGCAGCCCGTGTTGCAGAAGGGGATGCCGCAATCCATGCAGCGCGCGCCCTGCACCTTGGCCTGGCCGTCGGTCAGGGTGACGACGAATTCTTTATAGTTCTTGACGCGATCGGTCGGCTCGAGGTGGCCCTCTTCCTGCCGTGCGAATTCCATGAAGCCGGTAATTTTGCCCACGTTGTTTTCCTTGTATCCATCGGAGAGAGCAGCCCGCTGCCCTACCACCGTCATCCCGGCGCAGGCCGGGATCCAAGTTTTGCGTGCGCTGACGCTACGCTGGCAAACTTGGGTCCCGGCCTGCGCGGGGACGACGGTTCATCTGTTATCGGCAGGCTTTACGCCGCCATCTCGATCTTGTCGTTCGCCTCTTCCATGCTCGAGTTGTGCATCTCTTCGAGCGCCCGCTTGTAGTCGGTCGGGAAGACCTTGACGAACTTGGTGCGGCTGTTGGCCCAGTCGTCGAGCAGGTTGCGCGCGCGGGTGGAACCCGTGTGCTTGAAGTGGCGTTCGATCAGGCGGCGCAGGATGGTTTCGTCGGATTCGCGCTCGCCGTCGCGGGTCTGGCTGTGCCAGCCGGACTTGTCGGACTGCTGCTTGGCCGGCAGCACCGCTTCCAGGTTCACCATCGAGGTATTGCACTTGCCCTCGAACTCGCCCTTCGGGTCGTACACATAGGCCACGCCGCCCGACATGCCCGCCGCGAAGTTGCGGCCGGTCTCGCCCAGCACCACGACCGTACCGCCGGTCATGTATTCGCAGCCGTGGTCGCCGCAGCCTTCCACCACCGCGGTGGCGCCCGAGTTACGGACCGCGAAACGCTCGCCCGCCACGCCGTTGAAGAAGGCCTCGCCCGCAATCGCGCCGTACAGCACGGTGTTGCCGACGATGATGTTGTCCACCGCCCAGCCGCGGAACTCGGTGTTCGGACGCACGATGATGCGGCCGCCCGACAGGCCCTTGCCCACATAGTCGTTGCCTTCGCCAACCAGGTCCATCGTGATGCCGGCCGCCAGGAAGGCCGCGGCCGACTGGCCGGCGGTGCCCTGCAGCTGGATATGGATGGTGTCGTCCGGCAGGCCGGCATGGCCGTAGCGCTTGGCCACTTCGCCCGACAGCATGGCGCCCACGGTGCGGTTGACGTTCTTCACCGGCGAGATGAAGGAGACGCGCTCGCCCTTTTCCAGCGCCGCTTTCGCCTGCGCGATCAGCTTGTGGTCCAGCGCCTTGTCCAGGCCGTGGTCCTGCTCGCCGGTGTGGAAGAGCTGGGCGCGCGAATCGGTCTTCGGCTGGTAGAAGATGTTCGAGAAATCCAGGCCCTGCGCCTTCCAGTGGCCGATGGCCTTGGATTTGTCGAGCAGGTCGGCGCGGCCGATCAGTTCGTCGTAGGTACGGATGCCCAGCTGCGCCATCAGCTGGCGCGCTTCTTCGGCGACGAAGAAGAAGTAGTTCACCACGTGTTCCGGCTTGCCCTGGAACTTGGCGCGCAGGACCGGGTCTTGCGTCGCCACGCCCACCGGGCAGGTATTCAGGTGGCACTTGCGCATCATGATGCAGCCTTCGACCACCAGCGGCGCGGTGGCGAAGCCGACTTCGTCGGCGCCCAGCATGGCGGCGATCACGACGTCGCGGCCGGTACGCATCTGGCCGTCGGCCTGGACCCGAATGCGGCTGCGCAAGCCGTTCAGCACCAGGGTCTGCTGCGTTTCGGCCAGGCCCAGCTCCCACGGGGTGCCGGCGTGCTTGACCGAGGACAGCGGCGAAGCGCCGGTGCCGCCGTCATGGCCCGCCACCACCAGGTGGTCGGCCTTGGCTTTCGAGACGCCGGCAGCCACGGTGCCGATGCCGACTTCCGACACCAGCTTGACCGAGATCGAGGCGCGCGGATTGGCGTTCTTCAGGTCGTGGATCAGCTGCGCCAGGTCTTCGATCGAATAGATGTCGTGGTGCGGCGGCGGCGAGATCAGGCCCACCCCCGGCACCGAGAAGCGCAGGGACGCGATGTATTCGGACACCTTGTGGCCCGGCAGCTGGCCGCCTTCGCCCGGCTTGGCGCCCTGCGCCATCTTGATCTGGATCTGGTCGGCCGAGTTCAGGTACTCGGCGGTCACGCCGAAGCGGCCCGAGGCCACCTGCTTGATCTTGGAGCGCAGCGAGTCACCCTCTTCCAGCGGAATGTCGGCCACCACGCGTTCGCTGCCCAGGATCGATGCCAGGGTCTCGCCCTTGCTGATCTTGATGCCCTTGAATTCATTGGTGTAGCGCGCCGGGTCTTCGCCGCCTTCGCCGGTGTTGCTCTTGCCACCGATGCGGTTCATCGCGATCGCCAGGGTGGCGTGGGCTTCGGTCGAGATCGAGCCCAGCGACATGGCGCCGGTGGCGAAGCGCTTGACGATTTCCTTGGCCGGCTCCACTTCATCCAGCGGGATCGCCTTGCTCGGGTCGATCTTGAACTCGAACAGGCCGCGCAGGGTCAGGTGGCGGCGGGTCTGGTCGTTGATCAGCTGGGCGTATTCTTTATAGGTGCTGAAGTTGTTGGCGCGGGTCGAGTGCTGCAGCTTGGCGATCGCGTCCGGCGTCCACAGGTGGTCCTCGCCGCGCACGCGGTAGGCGTATTCGCCGCCCACGTCGAGCGCATTCGCCAGCACCGGGTCGTTGCCGAAGGCGAGCGTGTGCAGGCGCAGCGCCTCTTCCGCCACTTCGAACAGGCCGATGCCTTCCACGTTGGACGAGGTGCCCTTGAAGTACTTGTCGACCAGCGACTTGTTCAGGCCGACGGCTTCGAAGATCTGGGCGCCGCAATAGGACATGTAGGTGGAGATGCCCATCTTGGACATCACCTTCATCAGGCCCTTGCCGGTCGCCTTGATGTAGTTGTAGATGGCGGTGTCGGCCGACATCTCGTGCGGCAGGCCATGGGCCAGCTCGGCCAGGGTTTCCAGCGCCAGGTAGGGGTGCACGGCTTCCGCGCCGTAGCCCGCCAGCAGGGCGAAATGGTGGGTTTCGCGGGCCGAGCCGGTTTCCACCACCAGGCCTGTGGAGGCGCGCAGGCCGCGCGCCACCAGGTGCTGGTGGATGCTGGACGTCGCCAGCAGCGCGGGGATCGCGACCATGTCGGCCGACAGCTTGCGGTCGGAGACGATCAGGATGTTGTGGCCGGACTTGACCGCGTCGACGGCTTCGGCGCACAGCGAGGCGATCGAGGCTTCGATGCCTTCCTTGCCCCAGCTGGTCGGGTAGCAGATGTTCAGCTCATACGACTTGAACTTGCCGCCGGTGTGCTGGCTGATGTGGCGCAGGCGCGCCATGTCGTCGAAGTTCAGGATCGGCTGCGACACCTCGAGGCGCATCGGCGGGTTGACGTTGTTGGTGTCCAGCAGGTTCGGCTTGGGGCCGATGAAGGACACCAGCGACATCACCATGCTTTCGCGGATCGGGTCGATCGGTGGATTGGTGACCTGGGCGAACAGCTGCTTGAAGTAGTTGTACAGCGGCTTGAGCTTGTTCGAGGTGACGGCCAGCGGCGAGTCGTTGCCCATCGAGCCGGTGGCTTCCTCGGCCAGCACGGCCATCGGCGCCATCAGGAACTTCAGGTCTTCCTGGGTATAGCCGAAGGCTTGCTGACGGTCCAGCAGGGTGATGGCCGCCTTCTCGCCCTGGGCGTGCGCATCCTTGGCGCGGTGCAGGGCCAGCTGCGATTCCGACAGCTTGATTTCGTTGAGCTTGATGCGCACCGACTTGATCCAGGCCTTGTAGGGCTTGGCGTTCGAGTAGGTGTCCTTCAGTTCCTTGTCGTCGATGATGCGGCCGGCTTCGAGGTCGATCAGGAACATCTTGCCCGGCTGGAGGCGCCACTTCTTGACGATGCGCGACTCGGGAATCGGCAGCACGCCGGATTCGGAAGCCATCACCACCAGGTCGTCCTCGGTGACCACGTAGCGCGCCGGGCGCAGGCCGTTGCGGTCCAGGGTGCCGCCGATGTGGCGGCCGTCGGTGAAGGCCATCGCGGCCGGGCCGTCCCACGGCTCCATCATCGCGGCGTGGTATTCGTAGAAGGCGCGGCGGTTGTCGTCCATGGACGTATGGTTTTCCCAGGCTTCCGGGATCATCATCATCATCGCCTGGGCGACCGGATAGCCGGCCATCACCAGCAGCTCGAGCGCGTTGTCGAAGCAGGCGGTGTCGGACTGGCCTTCGTAAATCAGCGGGAACAGCTTGTTCAGGTCCTCGCCCAGCACGGCGGACTTGAGCATGCCTTCGCGGGCGCGGGTCCAGTTGAAGTTGCCCTTCACGGTGTTGATCTCGCCGTTGTGCGCGATCAGGCGGTAGGGGTGGGCCAGCGGCCATTCCGGGAAGGTGTTGGTGGAGAAGCGCTGGTGCACCAGGGCCAGGGCCGAGATGCAGCGCGGGTCCTGCAGGTCCTTGTAGTAGACGCCGACCTGGTCGGCCAGCAGCAGGCCCTTGTAGACGATGGTGCGCGCCGACATCGAGGGCACGAAGAATTCCTTGCCGTGCAGGAGCTTGAGCGCCTGGATCGCGTGGCCGGAGGACTTGCGGATCACGTAGAGCTTACGTTCCAGCGCGTCGGTGACCATGATGTCCGGGCCGCGGCCGATGAAGATCTGGCGGATCACCGGCTCCTTGGCCTTGACGAAGGGCGACATCGGCATGGCTTCGTCGACCGGCACGTTGCGCCAGCCCAGCACGACCTGGCCTTCGATGCGCACGGCGCGCTCGATCTCCTGTTCGCAGGCGATGCGCGAGGCGTGTTCTTTCGGCAGGAAGACCATGCCCACGCCGTATTCGCCGGGCGGCGGCAGTTCGACGCCCTGCTTGGCCATCTCGTCGCGGAAGTACTGGTCAGGAATCTGGATCAGGATGCCTGCCCCATCGCCCATCAGCGCATCGGCGCCCACGGCGCCCCGGTGGTCCAGGTTCTTCAGGATCATCAGGCCTTGCTCGATGATCGAATGGCTCTTGTTGCCCTTGATATGGGCGACGAACCCGACGCCGCAGGCGTCGTGTTCATTGGCGGGATCGTACAAACCTTGGGCAATCATGAGGCTTTCTCCACAGCTTTGGTAGGGGTATTAAATCGAGAATAGTGCAATGCAGCAGAATCGGCAACAAGAATAATTAGGGTCAGAGTCGAATTGTTTGACAACTTTTTGAGAAGTCAATTAATTGGGGACAGAGTCAATCGGGATGGATAAGAGCCAGCTTTCCTAAACGCAAGCCGTTGATTTTGAATCAAAAAATACAAGTGAAAACGGCACGGATAACCGTGCCGTCAGTAGGAGAGAGTCTTGCTCAGGGCTAGGGAAGAGGCGGAATCGGTTCCCGGAACGGGCGGCCGCGCTTGGCAGGAAGGATCTGGCGCTTGGTTTTACGCTCGAGATCGGCCTTGAAGGCGTCCGAGCCCAGCGGGGCGTTCTTCAGGATCGAGGTCGTGATGAAATCGACTTCCTGCTGGGACATGCCCTGCTCCACCAGGGCGATGTAGGCCGCCTCGCGCTGGAAGGGCGTGTTGCCCAGGCTCCAGTAGAGGGAGTGTTCGGTGACGATGCTGTCGGAACGCACCCCCGCGTGGTGGACGTAGCTCGACCAGGGATAGTCCGCCGGCGCATTCACCAGCTGGGCGCGGACCGGATTAAGCTCGATGTAGCGGCTGCAGGCCAGGAAATAGCGTTCGGTATCGATTAGCGAGGTGCGGAACCGGCCTTCGAACAGGCTGCCGGTGCGCTCGTACTTGTTGTTGAACCAGGGGACGTAGAAGCGGCCCACCTTCTGCATCATCAGGGCCAGGCCCGTGTCGTTCGAAGGCGTCGCCAGCAGGTGCAGGTGGTTCGGCATCAGCACATAGGCATGGATCGCCACTTCATAGAAGCGGGCGGTCTCCTTCAGCCAGACCAGGAAGCGCTGGTAGTCGGCCTCTTCGCGGAAGATAGGCTGACGGTTATTCCCACGCTGGATGACGTGGTAGGGCTGGTTCGGAACGATGAGTCGGGGAAGGCGTGCCATGGCATCTGCTCAAACGATGAGCAGGCATTCTACATGAAAAATTGACTCTGTCCCTAATTAATCTCAAGCCACAGCCAAACCAGCGCGACTCCGTCCCCATTTATTTGAATACAGGGAAGAAAATCAGTTGACTCTGTCCCTAATTAACCAGAATCCTCGCCGGACAGCCAGATCGAGCAGGAAATTGGCCAGTAATTCGACTCTGACCCTAATTGTCCGCCGGGCTATTGGCCAATAAATCGACTCTGACCCTCATTAAAAGAAAAGGGACCTCGGAGGTCCCTTTGCGGATCAGGCCAGCGTGAAGCCGGCGGAGAGGCTGTAGCCTTCGCCGTAGGCGCTGCGCAGCGGCAGGTCCTGGCCCAGGCCAGAGCGGGCCTTCTTGCGCAGGCGGTAGACCAGCATGTCGACCCGGCGGCTGGCGTCCGGGTCCTCGCCGCCCATGCCCGCCACGATCACATGGCGCGGGACAGGACGGGTATTGATCGTCAGCAGGTGCAGGAAGTTGCACTCTTTTTCGGTCAGGTCGATCACTTTGCCCATCAGCTCGAGCTGGCGCGCGCTCACGCGCAGGGTCCACTTGCTCGGCGCCGGGGCCGGATCCTGCGGACGCACGCGGCGGTCCAGGGCTTCGATGTGGGCCGCCAGTTCCGGGAACTTGATCGGCTTGGTCAGGTAGTGGTCCGCGCCCAGGCGCAGGCCCAGGATGCGGTTGTCGAAGGCCACCCGGCCGGTCAGGACCAGCAGGCCGATCTCCGGATACAGCTGGCGCATGCGCGGGATGACGTTGAAGCCGTCCTCGTCCGGCAGGCCGAGGTCGAGCACCACCACGGCGGCAGGGGTGCGCGTCAGGGCGGCCCACATCTCGCTGGCGGTACGGGCGATCGTGACCTCATGGTCGAGCTCCCGCAAGAACTCGGCCATGTCGTCGGCGTATTCGCCATTGTCTTCAACAATCAATATCTGCGTCATGGTTTAGCCATGTTATTCATTCTTTCCTGGCGGCCAGAGTCGGCGCGCCGGACCGATTATCACTGCTGAGACTTCCTGAAGCAAGCTGTTGTTGCCCGCTGCCCTCACTCGACGGCAACCAAAGCCGGAATTCGGCGCCATTCTCGCCCTCTTTGCCCGGCGCCAAGTGCAGGCTGCCGCCATGGACGTCCAAAATCGAGCGCGCCATATAGAGGCCCAGGCCGCTGCCCGGCAAGCCAGCTGCATTGCTGCCCCGATAACCCTTGTCGAATATGCGTGCCGCATCTTCTTGCGGCACACCCCCGCCCTGGTCGCGCACGGCGACGTCGACCCCGCCGGCGGCGGGGCGCACGCTGAGCGACACCGGCGTGCCCGGCGGCGAGAAGGCGAGCGCATTGTCGACCAGGACCTTCAGCGCCAGCCGCAGGCCGGCCGGTTCGCCGCGCAGCTGGAAGGCATGCGCACCAAGGTCGACGATCGCCTCGCGCCCGGCGGCGCGCACCTGGGCCGCCGCGGCTTCGACCAGCTCGTTGACCGCCAGGGTATTGGCCTGGCGCGTCTTGCCGATGGCCGCCATGCGGTCCGGCGACAGGTATTCGTCCAGCATGCCGATCAGGCGGTCGACCGCCGCGCCGATCTTGCGGTAGCGCTGGCGCGTCGGTTCGTCGGCGTTCACCGCCGTCGCTTCCAGGCGCTGGATGGCGCCGTCGATGGTCGCCAGCGGGGTGCGGAATTCATGGTTGAGCATGCTGGCGAAGCGCTTCTGCTCGGCCTGCTGTGCGCGGCGCGGCGACAGGTCGCGCAGCAGGCCGACCAGCATCGGCGGCGTGTCCGCCGTCACCGTGGACAGCACTTCCAGCGGCAGCGCGCGGCCCTCCAGGTTCGGAACGTCGAGCTCGGCCGAGCGGCGTTCGCCAGGCAGGGCGGCCGCGGCTTCGCGCAGGCAGGCCGCCAGCACGGCCAGCGGCGCATTCCCTGCCGGGTGCGCGAGCGCCTGCTCCAGCGCGGACGGGTCGTGGCCGAGCAGCGCCGCGAAGGCCGGGCTCAGATAGCGCAGCTGGAAACCGGGCAGCGCGATGCCGAATGCGATATCGCCGCCCAGTTCGGCCATGGTGCGGAACTGTCCGGCGGATACGCCGACGTCGGGCTCAGTGGTGGCCTCGTCGGCGTCGACAGTGAAATTCATCAGGGCTTTCGGTTGGGGGCGAGCTGGTGATTATGACTGAAACGAGAGTATATCGTTCACGTTCATTATTTGCACGACAACACCTGTCGTCATATTGCCGACATGACATATTTGAAGAAATACGCCACGGAGCGGGGACTTGCGCGATAATTCGCACACTATGAACGATACCGCAACCCTCCCCCCGCTCCCAGACCGGCTCTCGATCGACCCGAGCAGCCCTTTCCACAACCCGGACGTGTTCCAGCGCGAGATCGGCATCCGCTTCAACGACAAGGATCGCCATGATGTCGAGGAATACTGCCTCAGCGAAGGCTGGATCAAGGTCGCTGCCGGCAAGACGCTGGATCGCAAAGGCAAGCCGATGCTGATCAAGCTGAAGGGCAAGGTCGAGGCGTTTTACAAGTGATTGCCTTGCAGTGTAAACACGAAGGTCGCTGCGGCGGCCTTTTTTGTTGTTCGTGGTGGGCGGGCAAACTTGGGTTCCGGCCTTCGCCGGAACGACGGTTTATCGGCCAACCACTACGTTTGACCTAGCCAATAGCCATAGCACGTCGTCCCGGCGAAGGCCGGGACCCAAGTTCGTATGCAGGCCACGGCATCAAAAAAATGGCGGACCTAAAGTCCGCCATTGTTATCATCACCGCGCTTACTGCTCGTCCAGCGGCGCAAAGATCGCCTGCAGATCCTCCTGCGTCAGCGCCATCTTCTGCGATTCGCCTTCCGCCAGGATCGACTGCGCCAGCTCCGACTTCTTCTGCTGCAGCTGCTGGATCTTCTCTTCCAGCGTACCCTTGGCGATCAGCTTGTACACGAACACCGGCTTGTCCTGCCCGATGCGCCAGGCGCGGTCGGTGGCCTGGTTCTCGGCCGCCGGGTTCCACCACGGGTCGTAGTGGATCACGGTGTCGGCCGCGGTCAGGTTCAGGCCCACGCCGCCGGCCTTCAGGCTGATCAGGAAGATCGGCACCGCGCCCTGCTGGAAGGCAGCCACCTGGGCCGAGCGGTCGCGCGTCTCGCCGGTCAGGATCGCGTAGGGAATGTCGCGCGCGTCCAGTTCTTCCTCGATCAGGCCCAGCATGCTGGTGAACTGCGAGAACACCAGGATCTTGCGGCCTTCCTGCAGCAGGTCCTCGACCATCTGCATCAGGTCCGTCAGCTTGGCCGATACCGCGGCCGTGTTCTTCTTGGCCGGCATCGCCTTCACCAGGCGCGGGTCGCAGCACACCTGGCGCAGCTTGAGCAGCGCTTCCAGGATCACGATCTGGCTGCGCGCCACGCCCTTACGGTCGATCTCCTCGCGCACCTTCTTGTCCATCGCCAGGCGCACGGCCTCGTACAGGTCGCGCTGCGGGCCGGACAGCTCGATGCGGCGCACCATCTCGGTCTTCTGCGGCAGCTCCTTGGCCACGTTGTCCTTGGTCCGGCGCAGCAGGAAGGGACGGATGCGGCGGTTCAGCAGCATGCGGCGCACCGGGTCGTCCTGGCGCTCGATCGGGTGGCGGAACTGGGTGTTGAAGGTCTTTTCGTCGCCCAGCAGGCCGGGCAGCAGGAAGTGGAACTGCGACCACAGCTCGCCCAGGTGATTCTCGAGCGGGGTGCCCGACAGGCACAGGCGGTGGCGCGCGTTCAGCGAGCCGGCCGTCTGCGCCGCCTTGGAGCGGGTGTTCTTGATGTAGTGCGATTCGTCCAGGATCACCAGGTGATAGTGGTGCTCGCGCAGCTGTTCCTCGTCGCGCGGCAGCAGCGCATAAGTAGTCAGCACGATGTCGGCCTGGTCGATCTGGTCGAACAGGTCGACCCGCTCCTTGCCCTGCAGGAGCAGCACCTTGAGGTCTGGCGCGAAGCGCGCGGCTTCGTCCTGCCAGTTGCCCATCAGGCTAGTCGGGGCGATCACCAGGGCCGGGCTGGTCAGGCGGCCCGCTTCCTTCTCGGTGAGGATGTGGGCCAGGGTCTGGACGGTTTTACCGAGACCCATGTCGTCGGCCAGGATGCCGCCCAGGTCGTACTCGCGCAGGAACTGCATCCACGACAGGCCGTCGAGCTGGTAGTCGCGCAGGGTGGCCTGCAAGCCTTTCGGCGCCTGCACCTTTTTGACGGAGCCGAACTGGCTCAGCTTGCGGCCGGTCTCGCGCAGCTGCTCGCCGCCGGTCCATTTCAGTTCCAGGCCGCGCGCCAGTTCTTCCAGGCGCGCCGCGTCCAGCGTGGACAGGCGCACGCGCTGCTTGATCTTGTCGTTGAAATACAGCTCGCCCAGGGTCGACAGGATGGGCTTCAGGCGCCCCCAGGGCAGCGCCACGCGGGCGCCGTCCGGCAGCACGGCCAGCATCTGGTCGGCTTCCGCATGGGCGGCCAGCACGGCCGGGTCGAAGTCGGCCGGCGCGCTGCGGATCAGCTGCACCAGCACCGGCAGCAGCGGCACGCGCTTGCGGTTGACCACGATGCCCAGCTCCAGCTCGAACCAGGCATTGCCCGCTTCTTCCGGCTCGTCGATGTCGGCGTACCAGTCCTCGACCGGCACCACGTCGTAGCGGTACTTGGCGGACTTCTGCACATGCCAGCCGGCGTCGGACAGCGCATCCAGGTCGCCCTCGGCGAAGCGCAGCCAGTGCGCCTGGCTTTCCAGCTGAAGCGCGCCGGCCATGGCGTTGAAGGGCGCGGTGGCCGGCTTGCGGAAGCCCAGTTCGTTCAGCCTGGTGAGCGCGGCGCTTTCGGCCTTCGGGTCGCGCTCGATGATCTCGGTGACGTCGCCGATCTGGCGCACCACGCGCTGCGACGGGTCGAAGGACACGCGCTGGCCGTCGTAGTCGTAGGCCAGCACGGCGAAATCAATCCAGCGCGCCGCGCCGCCGTCGGCCAGCTGCACCGAATCCAGCAGCAGGTGCGGTATGGGTTTTACATCATTGCGCAGGCGCTGGGTGAGCGGTTGCGGCAGCGGCATCAGCTGCTGCAGGCCGTGCGCCAGCAGCAGCTGCGAGACGCGCTTCTTGTCGTTGCCGGTGAGGGCCGGGGCCTGGGCCACCAGCGCCTGCAGCTCGGCCAGCGAAATGTCGATCCCGCCGCGGTTGAGTTCCAGCGCGCCGCAGGACAGGTTGTCGATGTACCACGGCGGGTCGGTCGGCAGCATGTAGTCGATCTGGTCGGCGGCGCTGTGGGTGGCGCCCTTGGCCGGTTCCACCGACCAGCCCAGCTTGGCCACGCGGCCTTCGTCGCGCCAGGCCAGGTTGGCCTTGCGCACCGGGCCCGCCTGCAGCGGATACACCAGGCCGTTGGCCATGTCGGACCAGGAGTTCGCCCACAGCAGCTTTTCCTGCTCGAGCAGCATCTGCAGCAGGATGGCGCCGACCTTGCCCTTCGGCTCGGTGGCGCTGGTGCCCTGCGAGGAGCCGCTGCGCATCGCGATGAAGAAGCGCACCAGGTCGACGTCGTCGCCTTCAAGGTAGGCGGGCGGCGCCGACAGCAGCGAGAACACCTCGCTCACCGGGCTGGCCGCGGCCACGTCGCCGTTCGGGCGCAGGCGCGCCTTGCACAGGCAGATGGCGACATGGCGGCCGCCGCTGGTGGGGGCCATCACGTAAACGAATTTGTACTGTGCGGCCTTGGGATCCGTGACCTCGGCGGTCAGCTTCGGCTGCGGATGCGCAGCCGCTTCGACCCGTTGCAGCCAGCTCACCACCGGCGCGGGCAGGGCGGGAGCTCTTGCGGGAGCGCGGACCGGTGCTGCGTCGCCGGCGTTCTCGCGTGGGTAATCGACTGTGTGCATGGGGTCTCGTATACCTAACGTTGTGCGTAAAACTGCGCGTAACCAAAACGACAATAAAGTACATTATCCGTCATCCGGACACTTCCGTTTTGTTCGGAATCGCACGTAGCGGACAATTCTCATTCATGCGGCATCGCCGTAACAGATGCCGCATACAGAACCGGTTGTTCTCTCATGTTCGCGAGACGCTGTCAAGACTGGTGTATCGTTCCGGTTTGCGTATCATTGGCCGCTTGACTTCTGACATTTGCATCATGCTGCCATCCATCGAACAACGCCTCGCTCTCGAACTGTCCGCCAAACCTGCCCAGGTGGCGGCCGCCGTCGCCCTTCTCGATGAAGGCGCCACCGTCCCCTTCATCGCCCGCTACCGCAAGGAAGCCACCGGCGGCCTGGACGACATCCAGCTGCGCCTCCTGGAAGAGCGCCTGCGTTACCTGCGCGAGCTGGAAGACCGGCGCGCCGCGATCATCGCCTCGATCACCGAGCAGAACAAAATGACGCCGGAACTGCTCGACGCCGTCACCCACGCCGAAGACAAGACCCGCCTGGAAGACCTCTACCTGCCCTACAAGCAGAAGCGCCGCACCAAGGCCCAGATCGCGATCGAAGCCGGCCTGGCGCCGCTGGCGGACAGCCTGCTGGCCGACCCCACGCTCAATCCCGAGGAAGCCGCCGGCGCCTACCTGCGCGAAGCATTCACCAATGCCGACGGCGGCGCCAACCCCGGCGTGCCGGACACCAAGGCCGCGCTGGACGGCGCGCGCCAGATCCTGATGGAGCGCTTCGCCGAAGATGCCGGGCTGCTGCAGTCGCTGCGCGAGTATGTACAGGAGCACGGCGTGGTCGAGTCCAAGGTCGTCGCCGGCAAGGAAGACGAAGGCGAGAAGTTCGCCGACTACTTCGATTACTCGGAGCCGCTGTCCACCGTGCCCTCGCACCGCGCGCTGGCCCTGATGCGCGGCCGCCGCGAAGGCGTGCTGGACGTGACCCTGCGCCTCGATACGGAGCTTGAAAAGCCGAAATGGGATGCGCCGCACAATCCCTGCGAAAGCCGCATCGCGGCGCGCTTCGGCATCAAGGGCGCGGGCCGCCCGGCCGACAAGTGGCTGCTCGACACCGCGCGCTGGACCTGGCGCGTGAAGAGCTTCATGTACATCGAGACCGAATTGATGGGCGCCCTGCGCGAAAAGGCCGAGCTGGACGCGATCCAGGTCTTCGCGCGCAACCTGAAATCCCTGCTGCTGGCCGCACCGGCCGGTCCGCGCGCCACCATGGGCCTGGACCCTGGCCTGCGCACCGGCGTCAAGGTGGCCGTGGTCGACGCCACCGGCAAGGTGGTCGACACCGCCACCGTCTATCCGCACCAGCCGCGCAACGACTGGGACGGCGCCCTGCACGTGCTCGGCCAGCTGGCGGCCAAGCACAACGTGTCCCTGGTCTCGATCGGCAACGGCACCGCCTCGCGCGAGACCGACAAGCTGGCCCAGGACCTCATCAAACAGCGCCCCGAGCTCAAGCTGACCAAGATCGTGGTGTCGGAAGCCGGCGCCTCGGTGTACTCGGCTTCGGAATTCGCCTCGCGCGAACTGCCGGAGCTGGACGTGTCGCTGCGCGGCGCGGTCTCGATCGCGCGCCGCCTGCAGGACCCGCTGGCGGAACTGGTGAAGATCGATCCCAAGTCGATCGGCGTGGGCCAGTACCAGCACGACGTGTCGCAGACCCAGCTCGCGCGCTCGCTCGACGCGGTGGTGGAAGACTGCGTGAACGCGGTCGGCGTGGACGTGAACACCGCGTCGGCGCCGCTGCTGGCGCGCGTGTCTGGCCTGTCCTCCAGCGTGGCGCAGAGCATCGTCACCTACCGCGACATGAAGGGTGCGTTCAGCTCGCGCGCGGCCCTGAAGCAGGTGCCGCGCCTGGGCGACAAGACCTTCGAGCAGGCGGCCGGCTTCCTGCGCGTGATGGGCGGCGAGAACCCGCTGGACGCCTCGGCCGTGCACCCGGAATCCTATCCGGTGGTCGAGAAGATCCTGGCCGATATCAAGCGCGACATGAAGGCGGTGATCGGCGACAGCTCGCTCATCAAGAGCCTGAACCCGGCCAAGTACGCGGACGAGAAGTTCGGCGTGCCGACCGTGACCGACATCCTGAAGGAGCTGGAAAAGCCGGGCCGCGACCCGCGTCCGGAATTCACCACCGCCACCTTCAAGGAAGGCGTGGAAGAACTCTCCGACCTGCGTCCGGACATGATCCTGGAAGGCGTGGTGACCAACGTGGCTGCCTTCGGCGCCTTCGTGGATATCGGCGTGCACCAGGACGGCCTGGTGCACATCTCGGCGCTGTCGAACACCTTCGTGAAAGATCCGCACACGGTGGTCAAGGCCGGCCAGGTGGTGAAGGTCAAGGTGCTGGAAGTGGACGTGAAGCGCAAGCGCATCGCCCTCACCATGCGCCTGAGCGACAGCGCGCCGGCGCCGGGTTCGCGTCCGGAGCAGCGCGCCGACCGCAACGACGGCAAGCGCCTGGCCCAGCATCAGCAGCGCCAGGAGCGTAGCGCGCCCCCGAGCGGCAATGCGATGGCGGCGGCTTTCGCCAAGCTGCGTAAATAAGGAGCAGGCCATGATCACGCTCGGCAGCGCCGATCCCGACAGCCCCGACGCCCTGGTGCTGCTCGCGGAACTGGGCGCTGCGCTGAGCGCGATCACCGGCGACAGCGGCGCCGCATCCTTCGATCCGCAGGACGTGCGCGGCCCGCGCGCGGTCTTCCTGATCGCACGCGACGACCAGGGCAATGCGGTGGGCTGCGGCGCCCTGCGGCCGCTGCAGGACGACGTGGCGGAACTCAAGCGCATGTATGCGCGGCCCGGCAGCGACGCGGGCAAGCATATCCTGGCGGCGCTGGAATGGCATGCCGTGATCTTCGGCTACACCGAGGTATGGCTGTCGACCCGGCGCGTCAATCGGCGCGCCATGGATTTCTATCGCCGCAACGGCTACGTGCCGGTGCCGGCCTACGGCAAGTACGTGGGCAGCCAGGTGTCGGCCTGTCTCGGCCGCTGGCTGTGATTACTTGAGGAAGACGCCGATCAGGTAGATCGACAGGCAGGCGAAGCCGAGCAGCAGCATCTGCTTCTGCGGCATGGCCGGACGGCCGGTCTTCTTCACATGCAGCGCGTCGCGCACCAGCAGGGTGGCATACGCCAGGGCAGCGATGCCGGCCACGATGCCGCCGACGCTCTGGTGCGTCACGCCGCCGACGATGTTGATGATGCCGGGGATGCCGAGCAGGACGGCGATGACGAGGTTCATGCCCGTCGAGGGCCCGCGGTTGGGGGGTTGTTGCATGGGTCGGCTCCGGTCGGCTTTCAAACCGGGCGATCATACAGCAAGCATGGGGCGGCGTCAGCCGGCGTCACCGGGTGACCTGGCGGGCTTATGCCCTCCAGGTCGAATTCTTATAAAATGTCGCCATCAACCCCTCCACCCAAAGGCAGAACAAATGAGCGACGTACAAACCTGGATCAAAGAAACCGTGACCAACACCCCGGTCGTGCTGTTCATGAAGGGCACCGCCCAGTTCCCGCAGTGCGGCTTTTCCGGCCGCGCCATCCAGATCCTGAAGGCATGCGGCGTGGACAACATCGCCACCGTCAACGTGCTGGAAGACGCGGAAGTCCGCCAGGGCATCAAGGACTACTCGAACTGGCCGACCATCCCGCAGCTCTACGTGCGCGGCGAATTCATCGGCGGCTCGGACATCATGAACGAGATGTACGAATCGGGCGAACTGCAAACCCTGCTGAAGAATGGCTGATCGCCCGCGCCGGATAACGGTCGCCATTACCGGCGCCACCGGCGCAACCTACGGCGTGCAGCTGCTGCGGCGGCTGCACGCCACGCCAGGCGTCGAGAGCCACCTGGTCGTCTCCGACGCCGCCACCCTCACCCTGCACCAGGAACTCGGCCTGCAGCGGCGCGACGCCGAGGCACTGGCCCATGTCGTCCACCGCAACCGCGACATCGGCGCCTCGATCGCCAGCGGTTCGTTCCAGACCGACGGCATGGTGGTCGCCCCCTGCTCCATGAAGACCCTGGCCGCGGTCGCGCATGGCCTGTCCGACAACCTCATTACCCGCGCCGCGGACGTGATGCTGAAGGAGCGCCGCCGCTTGATCCTGATGGTGCGCGAAACGCCCTTCAACCTGGCCCACCTGCGCAACATGACGGCCGTGACCGAAATGGGCGGCATTATTTTCCCGCCCTTGCCGAGTTTTTATCACAGGCCGGTGTCGATCGAGGAGATGGTCGAGCACAGTGTCGACCGGGTGATGGATTTGCTTGGGCTTGAGAACGCCCAGGCCGCCCGCTGGGGCGGCATGAAGGCTGCGCCGGACGCCTAGTCCGGATGGCTGGCCCGGGCGGCTCAGCGCTTTTCTTCGAACAGGTCCTTGTCGGCCTTTTTAAGCTCTTGTGCTTCCTCGAGCTTCCGCCGCCGGGCATTGCGTTCTCGCATGACCTCGGCATGGCGCGCCGCCGTCATCGGCGGGGCGGTCATCAGTTCCTTGAGCTGAGCGGTGTTGGCGTAGTTATTTCGCATGCGGCTGCTGCTCCTTGACGTGACCAGTGGCGGCGAATCGCTTCCACTGGAATAGATTATGAACCAGGTTCGCCCATTTGTGCGGACCCGGCTTCACGAAAAGTGCACTACGACAACGTCTATTGAGTAACGTTACTTGCCGTCGGTCTTTTGATGGTGCATGCGCACCAGCATGCGGATGAACTCGCGCGCCAGTTGGCGGTGGTGTTCATCCAGGCGCTGCAGGTCGGCGATCAGCTTGACGTCGGCCGATTCGAAACGCGCCGCGCCGCCGCCGGCTTCGGTGCTGGCGGCCTGCTCGCCGCCGCCGAAGCGCAACCAGTCGGCCGGCACACCCAGCCACTGGGCGATCATGCGCAGCTTTTCCTGGGTCGGAATCGCCTCGCCCACCAGCCACTTGCGCGCCGCGTGCACCGTGATCGGACGTCCTTCAAAGCGAATATTGAATTCGCGCGCCAGCCGGGTTGGGCTGTCGGGCGAATAATGTGCGTTTTTCAGGGCCTGCTGCAGTCGCTCGCTGAAGCTCTCCCGTTCATTCGTCGAATTCATCGTAAAACTACTTAATGTTGCGTAAGCGGATGGCCGGTTCTTACTGATGAGTAAGTCTCGGGGCAATCATACCCTTAAAAAGTAACAAAGATGTGATTTTTTAAGAGAATTTTCGGTATTGCAATGATGACTGGTAGCAACACGGAGAAGGATAAACCTTCCCGTAAATGTAGCCTAACTGAAATGTTCGAAGAATGCCGCACAATTTGCAGCCCGTTACAGAGGACGTATTGACTACAAGCGCGCGGGACAACGGTTACATTTTATTCTTGTTGCATTGGAAACGTATGACGCCATCTATGTTGTTGTTACGCAGCAAGACACCATCACGCCACAGCTTGTGTAAATGTGCCAGCGCCTCGCCCAAGGCAAAGCTGAGCTGGTGGGCGTCGAGCTGGCGCCGGAACATGATGGGTACGATGTCGACCGCCGATTTTGGTTCCTCGCAGGCCGCCACCACTTCGGCCAGGCGCGCTTCGTGGTGTGCACGCAACTGTGCGATGCGGGTATGCAGGCCGCGGAAGGGTTTGCCATGGGCCGGCAGCACCAGGGTGTCCTCGGGCAGGTCGGCGAACTTGCCGAGCGAATCGAGGTAGAGCTGCAGCGGATTGCCCTCCGGCTCGACCGCGAAAACCGAGACATTGGTCGAAATACGCGGCAGCACCATGTCGCCCGAGACCAACACCTTCAGCGCATCGCAATAGAGCGAGGCATGTTCCGGCGAATGGCCGAAGCCGGTGATCACACGCCAGCTGTGGCCGCCGATGCGCAGCTGCTGTCCATCCTGCAGGCGGGTGTAGGACGCCGGGACGGCCGGCACCAGGGAGGGATAGTAATTGCGGCGGCTGCGCATCTGCTCCAGCATCGCGGGGTCGGTCAGGCCGTGGCGTTCGAAATGGGGAATGGCCGAGGGGCCGTCCACGCCCGGCAGCGCGGCCGCCATCATGCGCGCGAAGGCGAATTCGCCGGTGGTGGTCCAGAACGGGGCGGTGAAGCGCTCGCACAGCCAGCCGGACAGGCCGACGTGGTCGGGATGGCAATGGGTGGCGAACACGCGCACCAGCGGCTCGCCCGCCAGGCCCTCCGCCAGCACCTGTTCCCAGGCGGCGCGGGTGGCGTCGGTAGCGGCGCCGCAGTCGATCAGGCTCCAGCCCTGTTGTCCCTCGTGCTCGTCCTCCAGCAGCCACAGGTTGATGTGGTCGAGCGCGAAAGGCAGGGGCATGCGCGCCCAGCGCAGTCCGGGAACGATCTCGTGCAGGGCGCCGGGCGTGGGAATGGTGTCGCCGAAGGGATAGGCGAGCTGGGACTCGAGCGGGTTCATGGAAATCTTTCGTATTCGTGGGAAGGCGGGCGCGCTACAATGCGATTGACGTTGACGTAAACGGAAAACGGCTTTGAGATTTTAAGCGATTCCGTGTTTGCCTACCTTTTGACCGCCACCGCACACCATGGCTACTTATACCATCGCCGAACTGGCACGCGAATTCGACATCACCGCCCGCGCGATCCGTTTCTATGAAGACCAGGGCCTGCTGAGCCCCATGCGCGAAGGCGTGGGCGGACGCAACCGTGTTTACACCCCGCGCGACCGCACCCGGCTCAAGCTGACCCTACGCGGCAAGCGCCTGGGCCTGACTTTGTCCGAGATCAAGAGCATCGTCGATATGTACGAGTCGCCCAAGGACACCCACGCCCAGATCAACCGCTTCCTCGGCGTGCTGGCCCAGCAGCGCCTGACGCTCGAGCAGCAGCGGGCCGATATCGAGATGGCGCTGGAGGAAATCACCGCCCACGAAGAGGAATGCCGCCGCCTGCTGCGCGAAAATGAGGCAGACAAGAGCGCTGCCTGAGGCTGGCCCGGACCCTTGCGGGTCCTTTTTTTGTCGCTTAGTTGACGTTTACGTTAACGTCACAGGCGAGTATGATTCACGCTATTCTGCTCAACCACCGTTCACCGTGAGGACGACATGCTGCATCTCCCAGGCTTGACCTTTGACCATGGCGAAGACATCGCCGCGCTGCGCGAAGCAGTCCAACAGTTCGCTGCTGCCGAAATCGCACCGCGCGCCGCCGAGATCGACCATACCGACCAGTTCCCGATGGACCTGTGGAAGAAGATGGGCGAACTGGGCCTGCTGGGCATCACCGTGGGCGAGGAATACGGCGGCGCCAACATGGGCTACCTGGCGCACATCGTCGCCATGGAAGAGATCTCGCGCGCCTCGGCCTCGGTCGGCCTGTCCTACGGCGCCCATTCGAACCTGTGCGTCAACCAGATCAAGCGCAACGGCAACGAAGAGCAGAAGCGCAAGTACCTGCCCAAGCTGATCTCGGGCGAGCACGTGGGCGCGCTCGCCATGTCCGAGCCGAACGCCGGTTCCGACGTGGTCAGCATGAAGCTCAAGGCCGAGCTCAAGGGCGACCGCTACGTCCTGAACGGCACCAAGATGTGGATCACCAACGGCCCGGACGCCGACACCCTGGTGGTGTACGCCAAGACCGACCTGGAAGCGGGCCCGCGCGGCATGACCGCCTTCCTGATCGAAAAGGGCTTCAAGGGCTTCTCGATCGCCCAAAAGCTGGACAAGCTGGGCATGCGCGGCTCGCACACCGGCGAACTGGTGTTCCAGGACTGCGAAGTGCCGGTCGAGAACGTGCTGGGCGGCGTGGGCAAGGGCGTGAACGTGCTGATGTCGGGCCTGGACTTCGAGCGCACCGTGCTGTCGGGCGGTCCGCTGGGCATCATGTCGGCCTGCATGGACGTGGTGGTGCCTTACATCCACGAGCGCAAGCAGTTCGGCCAGGCGATCGGCGAGTTCCAGCTGATGCAGGGCAAGATCGCGGACATGTATTCGACCATGATGGCTTGCCGCGCCTATGTGTACGCCGTGGGCCAGGCTTGCGACCGCGCCGATAACGCGGCGGCGGTGCGCGCCCTGCGCAAGGACGCCGCCGGCGCGATCCTGTACAGCGCCGAGAAGGCGACCTGGATGGCGGGCGAAGCGATCCAGACCCTGGGCGGCAACGGCTACATCAATGAGTATCCGGTCGGCCGCCTGTGGCGCGACGCCAAGCTGTACGAGATCGGCGCGGGCACCAGCGAAATCCGCCGCATGCTGATCGGCCGCGAGCTGTTCGGCGAGACGATGTAAATAAAGCTGGCACGGCAAGATAGATATTCTTTTGCCAGCTTAAAAACCGTCATCCCGGCGAAGGCCGGGATCCAAGTTTGCTCGCCAACCGATATCGTCAAACGTTAACGGTTTGCGCAAAACTTGGGTTCCGGCCTTCGCCGGAACGACGGTTTTGAGGCTAACAATGTCAGCCACTGCTGCACTGCACAAGTTGCCGTAGAATGGTCTTTTCCGGCCCCGCGCGAGACGAACGATGACACAAGTTGCGTTCCCCAAACTGCTGTCTTCCCAGATCGCATTCGACATCGCGCGCGCCATCCTGGACGGCTTCGACAAGCACTACCGCCTGTTCCGCCAGGCCAGCCAGCAGGCCAGGCGCCTGTTCGAGAAGGCCGACTGGAAAGCCGCCCAGCAAGCCGCGCGCGAGCGCATCGGCTTCTACGACCAGCGCGTCCAGGAATGCGTGCACGCCCTCGAGGACGACTACGCCCCCGAAGACCTGACCGACCGCGTCTGGCGCGAGATCAAGCTGCACTACATCGGCCTGCTCGCCGGCCACAAGCAGCCGGAACTGGCCGAGACCTTCTTCAACTCGGTCAGCTGCCATATCCTGCACCGCACCTACTATCACAACGATTACATCTTCGTGCGGCCGGTGGTCTCGACCGAGTACATCGACACCGACGAACCGCAGCCCACCTACCGTGTCTACTACCCCGCCGCGGACGGCCCGCGCGTCGCGCTCAGGCGCATCGTCACCAACTTCCAGCTCGACGCCCCCTTCGCCGACCTGGACCGCGACGTCCAGCTGGTCGAGGAGCGCATGAACGCCGCCTTCGGCCTCGGCAAGCGCGAATCGAACCAGCAGTTCCAGGTGCTCTCCAGCCTGTTCTTCCGCAACAAGGGCGCCTACATCGTCGGCCGCGCCATCAACGGCGCGCGCGAGTACCCTTTCGTGATCCCGGTGCTGCACAACCGCAAGGGGCAGCTGGTGCTCGACACCGTGCTGACCGACCAGGAACAGATCATCATCCTGTTCTCGTTCACGCGCGCCTACTTTTCGGTGGACATGGAAGTGCCTTCGGCCTACGTGAGCTTCCTGCGCAGCTGCATGCCGCGCAAGGCCAGGAGCGAGATCTACACCGTGCTGGGCCTGCAAAAGCAGGGCAAGGCCCTGTTCTACCGCGACTTCCTGCAGCACCTGAAGCACAGCTCGGACTATTTCCGCATCGCCCCCGGCATCCGCGGCCTGGTGATGCTGGTGTTCGAGCTGCCGTCCTTCCCGTATGTGTTCAAGGTGATCAAGGACTTCTATCCGCCGCCCAAGGAAACCACGCGCGCCCAGGTCAAGGAAAAATACCTGCTGGTGAAGTACCACGACCGCGTGGGCCGCATGGCCGACACTCTCGAATACTCGAACGTGGCCTTCCCGCTGGCGCGCTTTTCCGAAGAGCTGGTCGGCGAGCTGCAGAAATACGCACCCTCGCTGGTCGAGATCGAGGGCGAATGCATCGTCATCCGCCACCTCTACATCGAGCGCCGCATGGTGCCGCTGAATATCTTCCTGTCCGAGGCCCAGGAGCAGGGCAAGCCGGAGCTGGTCGAGCACGGCATCGTCGAATACGGCAATGCCATCAAGGACCTGGTCGCCGCGAATATCTTCCCTGGCGATATGCTGTACAAGAACTTCGGCGTCACCCGCCATGGCCGCGTCGTGTTCTACGACTACGACGAGATCGAATACCTCACCGACTGCAACTTCCGCGACATTCCGGCCGCGCGCAACGAAGAGGACGAGATGGCTTCGGAACCCTGGTACCCGATCGGCAAGCACGACGTGTTTCCGGAACAATTTGGCCGCTTCCTGCTTGGAAATCCGGCCATTCGCCGCCATTTCATGCAACATCACGCGGATCTTTTGACCCGCGACTATTGGCAATCCCACAAGGACCGCATCCTGGAAGGCTTCGTCGACGACGTCTTCCCTTACCCGCAGCAGATTCGTTTCTGTCACCAAGCAACCCCCACCGTGGCATCGACGCCACTCTATTTGGAGAACCTACACAATGAATGATCCAGTCGTTATCGTCGGCGCCGCCCGTACCCCGATGGGCGCCTTCCAGGGCGATTTTTCCTCGAAAACGGCGAGCGACCTCGGCGCGGTGGCGATCAAGGCCGCGGTGGAGCGTGCCGGCGTGGCGCCGGAAGCCGTGGAACACGTCTATTTCGGTAACTGCCTGATGGCCGGCCAGGGCCAGGCCCCGGCGCGCCAGGCCCTGATCAAGGGCGGCCTGCCGCTGTCGACCGGCGCCGTGACCCTGTCCAAGATGTGCGGCTCGGCCATGCAGGCCGCGATCTTCGCCCACGACCAGCTGGTCGCCGGCAGCGCCGACATCGTCGTCGCGGGCGGCATGGAATCGATGACCAACGCGCCCTACCTGATCCCGAAGGCGCGCGGCGGCTACCGCATCGGCCACGCGCCGATGTTCGACCACATGATGCTCGACGGCCTGGAAGACGCCTACTCGCGCAACGAGAAGACCGGCGAAGGCCGTTCGATGGGCACCTTCGCGGAAGAGTGCGTGGCCACCTACCAGTTCTCGCGCGAAGAGCAGGACAACTTCGCGATCGAATCGGTCAAGCGCGCGCAAGCCGCCAACAACGAAGGCTGGTTCGCCTGGGAAGTGGCGCCGGTCTCCGTCGCCACCCGCACCGGCGAACTGGTAGTCGAGAAGGATGAAGGCCCGATGAAGGCCAAGGTCGACAAGATCCCGTCGCTCAAGCCGGCATTCAAGAAGGACGGCACCGTGACCGCCGCTTCGTCCTCGTCGATCAACGATGGCGCCGCGGCCCTGGTGATGATGCGCGAATCGAAGGCCAAGGAACTGGGCCTGACCCCGATCGCCCGCGTGATCGGCCACGCCACCCACGCCCAGGAACCGAACCTGTTCACCACCGCCCCGATCGGCGCGATGCAGAAGCTGTTCAAGAAGACCGGCTGGACTCCGCGCGACGTCGACCTGTTCGAGATCAACGAAGCCTTCGCCGCGGTGCCGATGGCCGCCATGCGCGACCTCGACATCCCGCACAGCAAGGTCAACATCCACGGCGGCGCCTGCGCGCTGGGTCACCCGATCGGCGCCTCGGGCGCGCGCATCATCGTCACCCTGCTGGGCGCGCTGAAGCGCACCGGCGGCAAGCGCGGCGTGGCCTCGCTGTGCATCGGCGGCGGCGAAGCCACCGCGATGGCGGTCGAGCTGGTTTAAGCGTAGTGCGTAGCGCTGGCGGCTTGCCGCCGGCGCATTCAAGCAACAGCAGTGTTATCCAGGGAGTCTGCCATGCCTACCGCATTGATCCTCGGCGCTTCGCGCGGCATCGGCCGCGAGATGGTGCGCCAGTACAAGCAGGACGGCTGGCGCGTGATCGCCACCGCCCGCAAGCAGGAAGACTGCGACGCGCTCGTGCGGCTGGGCGCGGAAGCCCACCCGCTCGACGTCACCAACGCCGACTCCATCGCCGCCCTGGGCTGGCGGCTGGACGACGAAAAGATCGACACCGCCTGGCTGGTGGCCGGCGTCTACGGCCCGGTCCATTCGGGCTTCCCGACCCAGCAGGAATTCGACAGCGTCATGCACACCAACGTGCTGGCGGCGATGCGCCTGATCCCGATCGTGGCGCCGCTGCTGGCCGCAACGCAAGGCAAGCTGGCCGTGCTGTCCTCGAAGATGGGCTCGATCGGGGCACGCCACAGCACCGAAGGCACGCTCTACCGCGCCAGCAAGGCCGCGCTCAATTCCGTGCTGGCCGATGCGGCCATCACCTGGAGACCGCAGGGCGTGACCTGCCTGTCCTTCCACCCGGGCTGGGTGCAGACCGACATGGGCGGCGAAGGCGCCCCGCTCACCCCCGAGGAAAGCGTGCGCGACCTGCGCGCCACGCTGGCCAGGGTGGATGCCTCGTCCAACGGCGCCTTCCTCGACCACGACGGCACGCCGATCCCGTGGTAACCGCAGTACAACGCATATAACAACGAACGAGACACCATGATTCTGAACGAAGAACACCAGATGATCCGCGACGCCCTGCGCAGCTATGCGCAGGAGCGCCTGGCCCCCAACGCCGCCCGCTGGGACCGCGAGCATTACTTCCCCAAGGACGAACTGAAGGAGCTGGCCCAGCTGGGCGCCTTCGGCGTGGCGGTGCCGGAGCAGTACGGCGGCGCGGGCCTGGACTACGTGGCGCTGGCCCTGGTGCTGGAAGAAATCGCGGCCGGCGACGGCGGCACCTCGACCATCATCTCGGTGAACAACTGCCCGGTCTGCAGCATCGCCATGATGTATGCGAACGAAGAGCAAAAAGCACGCTTCCTGCGCCCGCTGGCGCAAGGCGAGATGCTGGGCGCCTTCGCCCTGACCGAGCCGCATACCGGCAGCGACGCGGCCGCGCTGCGCACCACCGCGGTCCGCGAGGGCAACGAGTACGTCATCAACGGCACCAAGCAATTCATCACCAGCGGCAAGCACGGCGATGTGGCCATCGTCATGGCAGTAACAAGTAAGGCCGCCGGCAAAAAGGGCATCAGCGCCTTCTGGGTGCCGACCAATACCCCGGGCTACACCGTGGCCGGCATCGAGCACAAGATGGGCCAGCATTCGTCGGACACGGCGCAGATCGTGTTCGAAAACTGCCGTGTCCCGGCCGAGAACCTGATCGGCGAGGAAGGCATGGGCTACAAGATCGCCCTGTCCGGCCTGGAGGGCGGCCGCATCGGCATCGCCTCGCAGTCGGTCGGCATGGCGCGCGCGGCCTACGAGGCGGCCCTGGCCTACGCCAAGGAGCGCGAGAGCTTCGGCAAGCCGATCTTCGAACACCAGTCGGTGCAGTTCCGCCTGGCCGAGATGGCGATGAAGATCGAGGCCGCGCGCCAGCTCATCCTGCACGCCGCCTCGATGAAGGACGCCGGCCTGCCCTGCCTGAAGGAAGCCGCGATGGCCAAGCTGTTCGCCTCCGAGATGGCCGAGCGCGTGGTGTCGGACGCGATGCAGGTGTTCGGCGGCTACGGCTACGTGGCCGACTTCCCGATCGAGCGCATCTACCGCGACGTGCGCGTGTGCCAGATCTACGAAGGCACCAGCGACATCCAGAAAATCCTGATCGCACGAGCGTTGTGACCAGCCATCAGTGATCGGCTTTTGACGCGGATCATGCCCAATGCATTGAAGTGAACATAACGGCCACCTATACTGGCCTTTGTTCCTATAATGCATTTTTTGCCATGAAACCTTCCTCCGCGCTCTTCCTGTCCAGCCTCGCCTTTGCAGCCACCGCCCAGGCGGACGAAGCTCCCGCTTATCTCGGCGCCGCGGATTGCCGCATCGCGCAAGTAACGCCCGCGCCCGCCGAGGGCAAGATCGCCTGGAGCGGCGCCTGCAAGGACGGTTACGCAGAAGGTAAAGGCACGCTGGAATGGAAGTCCGGCGAGGACCGCAGCCCGTGGAAGATCGAGGGCGCCCTGGCGCGCGGCGAGATTAGCGGCGAAGCCACCCGGACCAGCAAGGGCGGCACCTACATCGGCACTTTCCGCAACGGCGTGCCGCACGGCGCCGGCTATTTCAGGACCAGCGGCGGCTACCAGTACGAAGGCGGCGTGGTTAACGGACGCCGCGAAGGAAAGGGCACGATGGTCGACCCGGACGGTTCGCGCTACGACGGCGACTGGAAGGACGGCGAACGCTCCGGCAAGGGCAAGGCCACTTTCGCTCTTGGCGGCAGCTACGATGGCAGCTGGTACAACGATCAGTTCAACGGCAGGGGCAAGATCGTCTACGCGGGCAACGGCCACGTCTACGAAGGCGATTTCCTGGACGGCCGTCCGGTGAACGCCAAGCCCCTCATCAAAGAGGAAGCGGCCCGCTTCAGCATGAAACGCGCCAATGCGGCCACCGGCTCGAAACTGAGCGACGAAATGGCGTATACCTACCTTCCCCCGGCGGCGAAATGGGAAGACCTGACGCCGGGCCAGCAAGACCTGGTCAGGGCCTCCTATCCGGCGCTGGAACCGGGAGACGAGCCTCCTTATCCGCTCAAAGGCTCGCGCGTCTTCCTCGAAGAAGTATCCAAGGTCTCCGGCCTGTTCCCCAACTTCAAGGGCAACGTGGCGCTCTACATCACCGTCGACGCCAAGGGCGCGCCGACCAAGGCCCAGACGGTCGGGGTGACGATCGCCGACCTGAATCGCGCGCTGTCGGTGGTCGCGCTCTCCAAGCGCTTCAAGCCGGCCCTGTGCCGCGGGCAGGCTTGCGAGATGATCTATCCGATCAACCTGAATCTGAACGCGGAGTGATCCTCCGGTTCAGGACACAGCGGCTTCGAGCAGGGTCAGGGTCTGCCGCCCGGTGTCGAGGCTAGCCCTGACGCCCATCGGCAGGGTGAACTGGTTGCGGATATGGCCGATCGAGTAGCCGCTCACGGCCGGGACGACCAGGGGCTTGAGGTGCAGGTCGAGCGTCTGGTCGAGCGTCAGCGAAATCTCCTCATGGTCGGGGCCGCAGTTGTCGCAGATGCCGATCATCAGGGCGGCCGCCTTGTCGAAGCCGAGCGCCAGGTCGAGCTGGGTCATCCAGCGGTCGATGCGGTAGGGCGCTTCGTTGACCTCTTCCAGGAACAAGATGCAGTCGCGGTAATCGCACGCATAGGGCGTGCCCGCCAGGGCCGCCACCAGCGACAGGTTGCCGCCCATGAGCGGCCCGGTAGCCACGCCGGCGGTCACGGTGCGGATGCCGTAGTGCGGCTCGCTCAGCGCGCGCCTGGCGTTCTCCTCCGCCATCGGGATCGTGTAGGTGGGCTGCGGATCGGTGAGCACGGCCATCATGTGCTCGCGCGAGTAATCCGACATCGTCGACGAAGCCACGGGTCCGTGGAAAGTCACCAGGCCGGTGCGCTTGGTGATGGCCAGGTGCAGGGCCGTGATGTCGGAGTAGCCGAGCAGGACTTTCGGGTTCTTGCGGATCAGTTCGTAGTCGAGGCCGGCCAGCAGCGAGATGCAGCCGGAGCCGCCGCGGATCGGCCAGATGGCTTTCACCTCAGGATCGGCGAACATGGCGTGCAGGTCGGCCAGGCGCTGTTGCACGGAGCCGGCGTAGTTGCCGAATACCGAGCGCAGGTAGGCGCCGGTCTTGACCCTGAAGCCGAGCGATTCGATGTTGCGCACGGCTTTTTCGATGGAGCGGTCGTTGGTGTAGCCGCCCGGGGCGATCAGGCCGACGACATCGCCCTGGCGCAGGCGTGGGGGTTTGATGAGCTGTTTCATGGGGCGATGGGGCGAGCGGCGGCGAGCGGCGTAAGCAGCGCCAGGTAGCGTAGCGGACAAGGTGGCTGCGACAAGGGCGCCGAAGCCGCGGCGGTCGATCTTCATGGACGCTTACCAACGTCGTCCCGGCGCAGGCCGGGATGACGTTCGAAGGTTGTGGGACATAGCGACTGTAGCCACTACTCCTCTTTCACAATAAAAAACGGCCCGCGCCGAAGGCGCAGGGCGCCTTGCGGACGACGGGCCGCCAACGGGGCCAATCAGAAGAACTTGTAGGTCGCCATCAGGGTGAACGAGCGGCCACGCGGGTCGGCCACGCGTGGTTCCCACGAGCTGCCGGCGCCGGTGTTGGCGTCGTAGGTGATCGCGAACGGCGGATCCTCGTCCAGCAGGTTCTTCACGCCGGCGGTCAAGGTCAGGTTCTTGAAGCCGGTGTAGTTCACACTCAGGTTGTAGATCGAGTAGGCGTCCACTTTCGGGTTGTACTCCGACGGCGTCACACGGCCGTTGGCCACGCCCGGCAGCACCTGGTCGTTATACCCCGAGCGGTAGATGTTCTGCAGCATGCCGCTCCAGTTGCCGTACTTGTAGGTCGCGTAGGCGCTGTGCTTCCACTTCAGGCCCAGGTCGCCGGTGAACAGGAAGCGGCCCACTTCGCTCTGGCCGAAGGGCGCGCCGGCGGCGACGCGCGATTTCTTCTCCAGCAGGCGCGAGCCGTCGATGCCCAGGCCCCACTGCGAACCGGTGCTGAACTTGCCGTTCAGGCGCGCGCCCACTTCGACGCCGCGCGTAATGCGCTCACTCGTATTCACCCAGCGCTGGTCGATCTGCAGCAAGGTGCCGTCCGGCGCGCGCAGGAAGAAGTCCTTGAAGTAGTCGTAGTTCGCCACCATGGTCTGGACGTTGAACGAGTCGATCGTGTTCTTCCTGCGGATTTCCCACAGGTCGGCGCTGGCCGAGAAGAAGTTCGCCGGCTCGAAGACGACGCCGATGCTGCCTTGCTTCGCGGTCTCGGGTTCGAGACCCAGACGGCCGCCGTTCACGGTTTCCGGATTCACCACAGCGCAGCCCGGCTTGGTGCTGTCGGCCTTGCCGCCCGGGCAGCTGGCCGGATCGGCGATATCCCTGCTGGAGTACGGCGACACGGTGCGGCCATTGAACAGCTGGCTGAACGACGGCGCGCGGAAGCTCTCGTTGTACGAGCCGCGGAACATCAGCGAAGCCAGCGGCTGGTAACGGAAGGAGACCTTCGGATTGGTGGTGGCGCCGAAGTCCGAGTAATCGTCGCGGCGCAGGGCGATGGTCAGTTCCAGCGCCTTGGTTACCGGTACCAGAACCTCGGTGTACACGGCCTTGATATCGCGCTTGACGCCGCCGATCGCATTGACGTCGTCGAACGGGGCATTGAGGATCGCACGGCGGCTGGCGAGATCGCGCTCGTCGCCGTTGAACTTGTATTCCTCGCGGCGCAGGTCGGCGCCGACCGCAGCCATGACCGAGCCGGCCGGCAGCTTGAAGATCTCGCCCGAGACCGCCGCATCGAACTGGGTCAGGGTCGAGGTGCCGCCGTACAGCACCACGCCGGCGGCGGAAGTGGCCTTGATCAGGTCAATGGCTTCCTGCGACTGGGTCTGGCCCGGCATCAGGAAGGGATTGACCTTGCCCGAACCCAGCGCGGCAGCCAGCTGCGCCGTGTAGTTGTAGCCGCTGCCCAGGGTCGATTTCGATTCGCTGGAGGCGCGCGACAGGCCGACACGGTAGTCGAAGGTACGGCCGAACAGGGTCAGCGGACCGTCGGCGCCGACCAGCACGCGGCCAGCCTTGGTTTCGGTCTCGATCTCGCGGTTGCCGCACTCCATGCAGCGCCAGCGGTAGGCGATCGGCTTGCCGTAGTTGGCTGCGACGTTCGGGAAGACCTTGACCAGGGCATTGTAGACGTCGTTATAGGCCGCGCCGGTGCTCGGATAGAACGAGCTTGCGCCGAAGGTCGCGGCGTTCGGCGAGATCTGGTTCGGCGAGAAGCGCTTGGACACGTCGACGCGCGAACCGAGCGCCTCGGCGAACAGCTGATGCTGGCCCACGTTGAAGGTGGCGCGCGCCAGGGCATTGGTGTTCTTGACCGGCTGCTGCAGCACGGCCGCGCGCCCGGTGTCCCAGGCGCAGCCATAGGCGGCACTCGGCGTATCCCACAGCTTCTCGTCGTAAGGCCCCATGCCTTCGATGCTGTTGCAGCCAGGGCCGCCCGGCAGGTCCAGCAGGCTGATGCCGTTGAAGGTGGTGGCGCCGCTCAGCAGGTTCGGTCCCACCGTGGTGGAGAAGATGTTGGCGTGCGGTGCGCCGCGAGTGTCGACCGACACGCCGCGGTTCGGCTGGAAGGTGTTGACGAAGTCGCGCTGGTCGCCGCGCAGGGCCTTGTTCTCGCTGTGCGCGAAGGTCGCCAGGACGTTCCAGCCATCGTTGTCGAGGTCGCCCCAGCCGCCGGTGAGCGTGGCGCGGCCGATTTCGCCGCCGCTCGCTTCGGCGACGTCGATGAAGGACTGGGCTTCCAGGCCCTTGTAGTTCTTGCGCAGGATAAAGTTGATCACGCCGCCGATCGCATCGGTGCCATAGGTCGAGGAAGCGCCATCCTTCAGCACTTCGACACGCTCCACCGCCGCCATCGGGATCGAGTTCAGGTCGACCGCCGAGCCGCTCATGCCGTGGGTCGCCACGCGGCGGCCGTTGAGCAGGACCAGGGTCGAGTCGGCGCCCTGGCCGCGCAGGTTGGCGGAGGACGCGCCGTTCCTGCCGCGCTGGGAGCCCGAGGTCACGTCGGCGTTCGATGCCAGGTTGTCCGAACCGTTGGCGTTCACGTTCAGGGTCGCAATCAGCTGCTCGGCGGTCACGATACCCTGGTCTTCCAGCTGCTTGCGCGAGATGATCTCCACCGGCAGCGCACCTTCCTTGGCGATGCGCTTGATGCTACTGCCGGTGATCTCCACCCGTTGCATCCCCTGCACCTGCGGCTGCTCCTGCGCTACCGCCGGGCTCATCACCCCGATCAGGGCGATCAAATGTGCCAGCTTCTTTACCTTCACGCGTTTCTCCTAATATTTCCCTTGGTCTGCGAACCCGGAACCGGGTCTGCTCCATGCGCAATGTCTTAGCATTCCGCCATTTTTATTGATTCAGGGTACGCCCAACAATTTGGGCCTATCCAATGAATAATCCGGAGGCCAGTATAACTAAGGGGAATGTTTTCTTTAGGAAAAACTCACTCTTTCCCTTATTTCGCTCTGGAGCTACGTGCTCTTTCCGCAACATCGACATCCAGATAACGCCAGGTCGTGAATTCCACCGGATGGCGTTTGTAGTTTTTCAACCACGGATGACGCAAATCGCCCGACAGGACATGGGTCAGCGGCACCCAGGGGTTGTAGGCGTGGATCAGCTGGTTCATCTCAAAATACAGCTTCTGGCGCGCCGGGCCGTCGCGTAACAGGCGCGCCTGCTCGTAGCGCTGGTTATAGGCCGGCAGGTTGAAGCGCGCATAGTTGGCGCGTCCCGCGTTGGGGCCGTAGAGCAGCTGGTAGAAGTTGTCGCCGTCGGGGAAATCGGCGATCCAGTTACTTTCGAACATCTGCACCGTGCCCAGGCGCGACGCCTTGATGATCTCGGTCTTCTTGTCCGACTTGAACACCACGCGCAGGCCGATGCTGTTCAGGCACTTGCGCCACAACTCGTCGCGCAGGCGTCCGCCGACGGTGGCCTCGCTGTGCATGGTCAGGGTCAGCGGCTTGCCGTCCGGGGCGCGGCGAAAGCCGTCCGGGTCGCGCCGCGTGTAGCCGTGGCGGTCCAGCAGCGCGTTCGCCAGGAGCGGATCGTAGGGCACCGGGCTGCGGTAGTTCGGGTCGTAGCCCAGCACGTTGGGCGGCAGCGGCGATTCGGCCTTGATCGCGAAGCCTTTCTTGAGCAGCGCGATGTCCTCGGCATTGTTGTAGGCCATCGAGATCGCGCGCCGCAGCGCCACCTTGTCCTTGCCGTAGCCGCCGACCACCGGGTCGTTCATGTTCATCCACATGTAATAGGTCTGGAGCACCGGGAAGCGCGACAGCACGATGCCGCGCGCCGCCAGCTCCGGCTTGAGCTGGCCGTCGCGCACCACCATGTCGGTCATCGACTCGGGAATCTGCTCCAGGTAGTCGTATTCGGCGTTCAGGAAGCCCAGCATGCGGCCCTGGAATTCCTCGGCGATCTTCACCTCGACCCGGTCGACCCGCGGCAGGCGCTTGCCTTCCAGCGCGCCGGCGATCGCCCGGTCTTCCGGGTTGTCTCCCGGCGTGGCGTGGAACACGGCCGTCGAATCCGGATTGGCCAGCAGGACGATGCGGTCGCTGCGCTTCCAGTCGCCGATCATGAAGGGGCCGGTGCCGACCGGATGGTTGCCGGCCTGGCCCGGATAGGCCTCGATCACTTCGCGCGCCACCACGCCGGTGGCGGCGGTGGCGAGGTAGAACAGGAAGTTGTTGTCCGGCGCGTTCAGGCGGATGCGCAGGGTATGGCGATCAAGCGCCTGCAGGCCGGCGACGGGAACATCGTGGCCGAAGCGCTTGCGCAGGACCTCGTCGCCGGCGATCTTCCCTTCGAACATATAGGCCCAGGGCGACTTGAGCGTGGGGTCGTACAGGCGCTTGATGCTGTAAACGTAGTCCTGGGCCGTCACCTCGCGCCGCGCGCCCTTGAAGGCCGGATCGGGCGTGAACAGGATGCCGGGGCGGATGCGGAAGGTATAGGTCAGCCCGTCCGCGCTCACCTCAGGCAGGGCTGTGGCCGTGTTCGGGCGCAGTCTGGCCGGGCGCGCCAGGTAGTCGTAGCGCAGCAAGGGGTCGAACAGGTTTTCCAGCAGCGACAGGGTGGCGTTGTCGGAGGCGACCGCCGGGTCCAGCCCGGTCTCGCTGGTGGACAGGAACATGCGCAAGACCTTCTCTTCCCCGGGCGCTGCCTGAGAGGCGGCGCCGCACAGCAGTGGTAGCAACATGGCAAGGGTAGTCAGGCGGAGTTTCATGGCGGCGGGTCCTCGAAAGCGTTGCGTATCATATGCGCGCCTGCGCGGGCCAGGCAAATGCGATAGCGCGGCAGCGCAGGCTTATAACTTTTTCGCATGGCGCGGCTGCATTCTTTCATCGTGGCAGCACGAACTCGGCCTATACTCTCCGCTGCACAATCTGCTGTACCTCTGCGGCGACCGACTCATGGCACTCAATTACATCTGGACCGGCTTCTTCCTCGTGGGCTTCATTGCGGCGCTGGCGCAATGGCTCTTCCTTGGCGATACAGAGATCTTCAAGCGCATCATCGACGGCACCTTCGACTCGGCCAAGTTGGCGGTGATGGACATCGCCCTGCCGCTGGCCGGCGTCATGACCTTCTGGCTGGGGATCATGAACGTGGGCGAGAAGGCCGGGGCCATCCGGGTATTCGCGCACGTCATCGGCCCCTTCTTTTCGCGCATCTTCCCGGGCGTTCCGCGCGACCATCCAGCCAACGGCCACATGGTGATGAACTTCTCGGCCAACATGCTGGGCCTGGACAACGCCGCCACCCCCTTTGGCCTGAAGGCGATGGAGAGCCTGCAGTCGCTGAATCCGAAAAAGGATGAAGCCACCGACGCCCAGCTGATGTTCCTGGTGATCCAGACCTCGGGCCTGACCATCATTCCGCTGGCCGTCATGGCCCAGCGCGCGGTGCTGGGCGCCGCCAACCCGGCCGACATCTTCATCCCGACCCTGATCGCGACCTATACCGCCACCATCGCCAGCATCATCGCCGTCGGCCTGCGCCAGCGCATCAACCTGCTCGATCCGGTGGTATTCGGCTGGATCGGCGGCACCGCCGCGCTGATCGCCTCGATCGTGTTCAGCTTCACCTACTTCCTCGACAAGGCGCAGATCCAGCTGGTCTCGAACGTGATCGCCAACCTGGTCCTGTTCTCGGTCATCGCCGCCTTCATGACAGGCGCGGTCATCAAGAAGGTCAACGTGTTCGAGAACTTCATCGAGGGCGCCAAGGCCGGCGTCGAGACCTCGATCAAGATCATTCCCTACCTGGTCGGCATGATCGTCGCCATCAGCGTGGTGCGCAATTCCGGCGTGCTGGGCCTGATCGTCAGCGGCTTCGCCTGGATCTTCAATGCGCTCGGCCTGCAGACCGACTTCGTCGGCGCCCTACCCACCGCGCTGATGAAATCCCTGTCCGGCAGCGGCGCGCGCGCCATGATGATCGACGCGATCAAGACCTACGGCGTGGATTCCTTCGTGGGCCGGCTGTCCAGCATCCTGCAGGGCGCGTCCGACACCACCTTCTACATCATCGCGCTGTACTTCGGTTCGGTCGGCATCCGCAAGACCCGCTATGCGGTCAGCTACGGCCTGCTGGCGGACCTGATCGGCATCATCGCCGCCATTTTCGTCGCCTACCTCTTCTTCGGTTAAGGAGTCCCATGCTGCGCCGCCTAGCCCTTGTCGCCGCCCTGTTCGCCGCCCCGGCCTTCGTCCACGCCCAGCTGCCGGAACCGGTGGCCCAGGTCCTGGCCCGGAACGGCCTGCCCCAGGATGCGCTCGGGGTGCTGGTGCTCAAGGGCGACGCGGTGGTGCTGTCGCACCAGGCCGGCCTGCCGATGCAGCCCGCCTCCACCATGAAGCTGGTGACCACGCTGGTGGGCCTGGAGCGCCTCGGCCCCGTGTTCCGCGGCCGCACCGAGCTGCGCACTACGGGCGAGATCGAGGGCGAGGTCCTGCGCGGCAACCTGATCCTGAAAGGCGGCGCCGATACCGACCTCTCGGGCGAAGCGATCGAAACCATGCTGCGCGCCCTGCGCTACCAGGGCGTCAGGCGCATCGAGGGCGACCTGGTGCTGGACCGCCAGCTGTTCCAGCCGGCGCGCCAGGACCTCGGCGCGCCGCCTTTCGACGAGTCGCCGGAAGCCTATTACAACGTGATTCCGGACGCCCTGCTGGTCAACAAGAACATGGTGCAGGTCGACATGCGTTCCACCGCCAGGCGCCTGCAGCTGCGCATGCAGCCGGAGCTGGAGCGGGTATCGATTGGCTCCGACATGACCCTGGTCGATGCCGACTGCGCCAAATGGGAGGACGGCTGGAAGCTGCCCGAAGCGGTGCGCGGCAAGGACGGGCGGATCCGCATTGTCCTGCACGGCACCTTCCCCAGGAACTGCAACCGCAGCTACAGCATCAACGTGCTGGACCGCGACGACTACGTCGGCCGCCTGGTGCGCCAGACCTGGACCGCGCTGGGCGGGCGCATGAGCGGCAAGACCGTCGAAGGCGTGACGCCGCCGGAATCGGCCCTGCTGGCCGAGCACAGCTCGCGCATGCTGCCGGAGCTGGTCCGCGACATCAACAAACCCTCGGACAACGCGCTGGCGCGCACCCTCTTCCTGAGCCTGGGCAGCCTGCAGGCCGACCCCGCCAGCGGCAGCACCGCCCTGCCGCCCCCGCTTGAAGGTGAGACCACCTTCGTGCGCGCCGACGCCGCCGTGCGCGAATGGATGCGCAGCCAGCGCATCGACGACACCGGATTCGTGATCGAGAACGGCTCGGGCCTGTCGCGCATCGAGCGCATCAGCCCGAACCAGATGGGCTACCTGCTGCAGGCCGGCCTGCGCAGCCCGTGGGCGCCGGAATTCCAGGCCAGCATGCCGATCGTGGCGATGGACGGCACCATGCGCCGCCGCCTGCACGGCAGCCCGGCGGCCGGGCGCGCGCGCCTCAAGACCGGCACCCTGCGCAACGTGACGGCGCTGGCGGGCTATGTGCCGGATGCGAACGGGACCCTGTGCGTGTTCGTGGCCATGGTCAACAGCGAGCAGGCGGGGAATGGCAAGGGGCGCGCGGTGCTCGATGCGCTGGTGGAGTGGGTGGCGCGCTCGGGGGCGTCGGGACAGGGTGTGCAGGCTGCGCCGTAATTGTTGACCTTAGCGGTACGCTTACAAACTTGGGTTCCGGCCTCCGCCGGAACGACGGTTTTGAAGCTGGCGACTACGAAAGTGTCCGTTTGCCCGCTCCCTCAGCACGTCGTTCCGGCGAAGGCCGGAACCCAAGTTTCTTAGCAACTCGACACATCAACAAAAACGCCGGCCCAGCCGGCGTTTCACGTTAACCACCCTAAGCACATCCTTTAAAGATCAAAGACTTACGCGAAGCTGACGCCGAAACCGCACTAATATTTATAACAGTAAAAGATCTTGAACACGATGTTGCAAATGAGTTAGCTTTCGTGAGATTTGAGCAAGGTCAAAGCTGTCAGAATGCGCAAACAACCTATCTGCATACGCCGATTTCCCACGTTTCCGCGGTTCCGCCCCCACCACCGACTGCCATGCACACCCTTTCGCTCACTGGTGAGTTCGTCCATCCCGCCACGGAATCCGCCTTCCTCGAACACCAGCTGGCGCGCACCCGCGCGCTGCTCGGCTTCACCCTGCTGTTCTGCACCTTCTTTTACCTGTGCTTCTTCGTCACCGACGTGGCGGCGCTGGGCATGGACACCGCGCTGGCGGCGACCTTCCCCGCGCGCCTGCTGGTAGCGCTCACCGCGGGCAGCTGCGCCTGGCTGGCCTACCGCCGGCCGCTGTCGGTCCGCGCCACCTGGCTGGCCGCCACCGTCGCCGAATCCGTGGCGCTGGCGAGCTTCATGCACATCGCCGTGCAGCGCCCGCAGGAGTTCCACTGGCACGCGATGTCGCTGGCGATCATGCTGGTCGTGATCTACCTCTACATTCCGAACCGCCTGAGCCACGCGATCGTGCTGGCGGGTACCGCCACCGGCGTGTTCCTGGAGCTGGTGCTGCGCCTGACCACCATGTCCTTCGCCGACATCCTGACCATGGGCCTGCTGCTGGTGCTGGTGAATACCTTCGGCGCGCTGGCGGCGCGGCGCTACAACCACGTGTCGCGCGAGGAGTTCCGCCTGCAGACCGACCTGAAGGAAGCCGCCGAACGCGACCACCTGACCGGATGCTACAACCGGCGCTACCTGCACCAGCACCTGCTCGGCCTGGAACTGTCGCGCGCGCGGCGCTTCGGCCGTCCCCTGACGGTGGTGCTGTGCGATATCGACAACTTCAAGCTGATCAACGATAACTTCGGCCACACCAAGGGGGACGAGGTGATCAAGGCCTTCGCGGACCTCCTGGCCGGGGCCACGCGCGACCAGGTCGACACGGTGGTGCGCTATGGCGGCGAGGAGTTCCTGCTGATCCTGCCCGAGACCGATCTCGCCGGCGGCGAGCACCTGGCGGAGCGGCTGCGCGAGGCCTTCGCGGCGGACCGCCTGCTGCTCGGCGATAACGCGTTCGGGCTGCGCACCACCGCCAGCTTCGGTGTGGCCTGCTTCGATTTCGCCAACTCCCAGGTGAGCTACAACCTGCCGGACCTGATCTCGGCGGCCGACAAGCTGATGTACGAAGCCAAGCGCAGCGGCCGCAACCGCGTCGAGTCGATGGAGCTCAAGTAGGCTAGTAGCCTTTTTTCTTCAGCAGCTCGATCTCGGCATCGCCATCGTCCATCAGGCGCGGCCCGATGTCGGCGGTGCCCAGCCCCAGGCTGCGGGCCATGGACAGCAGCAGGCTCTGGCCGGGCACGTCGCGGCTCGGGGCCAGCTGGTAGACCGGGTCGGCGAAGGCCTCGTCCGGCGTGACCAGGCTCCAGTCCATCTCCTTGAACTGGGCGATGACGTCGTCCAGCCACAGCGCATTGATCAGGTTATGGTGCAGCAGCAGCACCTGCGGGATGTCCCTGCCCTGCAGCCTGCGCGCCAGATCGCGGTAGGCCAGCGCGCGCTGCTTCACGTGGTCGAGGTAGGCCTGGCGGATCGGCGCCAGCTCGGCATCGGTCGCATCCGGCTTGCGGTCCAGGACCTCGATCAGCTTGTCGTTCAGGCGCCAGTCGCTGGTGTCGAGCGTGACGTAGCCGTTGCGGTAGCCATGCTCACGCAGGAAGGCGCGCATGCCGTCGCGCTTCTCAGGCGTGTTCCCTTCCCGCAGGTAGGTGAAGCGGAACCACTTGCGGTAGCCCGGCAGGGCCGCGATGACGCGGTCGCAGTCGAGCAGCTCCTGCTGGTACTGCGCCAGGCTCACCTTCGCGTTGTTAAGCGAGGGATGGGTCATCGTGTGGTTGCCGATCAGGTGCCCGGCCCGGCTCCAGGCCTGGGCCAGCGCCAGGCCTTCCGGACGGTCGGCGCCGTTGCCGGCGGTGACGAACAGCGCGGCCTTGAGCTTGTGCTTTGCCAGCGCGGCCAGCATGGCCTCGTTGCGCGCCTGCGGCGACAGGCGCGGCGTGCTTGCCAGGGTAGGTCCGTCGTCGAAGCTGAAGGCGACCGGCTGGGCGTGCAGCGGCGCCGCCGCCAGGCCGAGCGCAAGCAGCGCGGCGCGCACCAGGCCGGCAAGAGAAAACGTCATCAGAGCACGCGCCGGAAAGTGCGGCGCACCAGCTCGCGGTCGCCGCAATCGAAATGCCACCACTCGGTGTTGATGCCCAGGAAGCCGGCCTGCAGCATCGCTTCGCGCAGCAGGCGGCGGTTGGCGACCTGCTCCTCGGTCAGCTGGCCGGCCTGCAGGAAGCCTTCCTCCAGCGCCGGATGCGAGAGGTTGGTCATGTCGTCGAAGCCGGTGCCCATGTCCAGCTCCCGCCCCTGCGCGTCGAGCAGGGTGATGTCGAGCGCCATGCCGTAGGAGTGGATCGAGCCGCGTTCCGGGTTGGCCAGGTACATCTGCAGGCCAGTGCCTTCCAGCGCATCCCATAGCTGCTGCTGCACGCGCTGCGGACGCAGGGCGTCCAGCACCAGCGGGGTCAGGTCGGGACGGCGCTCGGCCAGCCAGGCGACCACTTTCTCGAGGGCGCTGGCGGCGTCGACGTGCAGCCAGGCGCAGTCGTAGGGCGAATACAGGTCGCGTCCGACGAAGTTGTTGTCCGTGGCGTAGCGCAGGTCGACCTGGATGCCGGCGATGCTGCTCAGGTGGCGGAATTCGGGGCTGCCGGCGATCTCCTCGCTGGCCACGCTCAAGCTCATTTACGTACAACCCTTTTCAAGACAGGCGCGCGCGGTCGCGCCGATACAATTGGCCAGCTCGCGCGCCCCGTGCGAGAGCGGCGAATGGCTGGCGGTCAGCAGGTACAGGTTTACCGCGATGTCCGGCTCCCACGGACGGCAGATCACCTTGGCCGGCGAGGCCGAGGCGGCCGTGAACGGGTCCAGCACGGCGGTGCCGGCGCCCGCTTCGACCAGCGAGCGGGCGATCTGGTAGGTCTGCACGACGGTATTGAACACCGGGTGCACGTCGGCCGCTTCGCAGGACGCGGTCATCAGTTCGCCGAGCGGGTCGCCGTCGTTCAGGCCGATCAGTTCGCCCTTCAGGGCGGCGGGAGAAACCGGTTTGCCGCGCTCTTCCTCGCCCCAGGTGCCGATCGGCGCCATCACGGTCAGCAGGCCGTGCGCGATCGGCTCGGCCACGATGCCGGGGTGGCGCGGGTCCTGCAGCGACAGCGCCAGGTCGGCTTCGCCCAGGCGCAGCACGTTGACGATCTCGCTGGTGTGGTGGGTGGCCAGTTCGCAGCGGGTCTGCGGGAATTCGCGCCGCCACTGGGTCATGGCGCCGGGCAGCACGCTCATCGCGATGGTCGGCGTCGACACCAGGCGCACGGTCTCCACCGCGCGTCCCTTGAGGCTGGCGGCCAGGCGGCGGATGCCCTGCAGGTCGCGGTTGAGCTTTTCGGTTTCCGCGAACAGGCGGTGCGCTTCCGGCTTCGGATACAGCTTGCCGCGCACCCGCTCGAACAGCGGCATGCCCAGCTGCAGTTCGGCGTGCTGGAGCACCTTGGTCACCGCCGGCTGGGAAATGTGGAGAACCTGGGCGGCACCGCTGATGGTGCCGACCTGCATGATGGCGTGGAAAACTTCGATATGACGCAGGCGCATCGCTAATCCTTCAGTGAGAGCCGCGCAAGACGCGGATTTTCCGAAGGATACAGCGAAATGGCGCGCACCGCGACCGTCACGGCGTTGTCACCGGCGAGGGGCCGGTAGGCGCCGGCACGGGCGGAGGCGGCGGGGCGGCGGGCGCCGGGGCCGTTTCGGGAACCACCGGCGTGGGCGCGACCGGCACGGGCGGCGCCGGGACGCTCGGCGCGGTCAGCGGCGCTGGCGACGGTGGTACTGGCGGGACGGCCGGCGTCGGCGGGACCGGCGGCACCGGCGCAGTCGGGACCGGGAACACCGGCAGCGGCGCATTCGGCGGCGTGGTCAGCACTTCGAGCAGGGTCGCGGTCTCGGCATCCGGGTTGCCGGCATAGTCGGCCGGGCGGTATTTCATCTGGAAGGCGGCCAGGGTGGTGCGGGTCGCCTCATCCAGCACGCCGGTCTGCGGCAGCGAGAAACCGTGCATGACCAGCTTGCGCTGGAACCAGCCGGCGTCCGGCAGGAAGGCGTCGAAGGCTGGGCGCACCAGGGCCACGCGCGCGGCATCAGGCCATTTCACCAAGCCTTCCTGGGCCAGGCGCTGCCACGGGAACAGCGGGCCAGGGTCCTGCTTGCGCAGCGGCGCGATGTCGCTGTGGCCGAGGACGTTTTCCGGCGCCACGCCGTGGCGCTGCACGATGTCCTTCACCAGCCCCACCAGGGCGTCGACCTGGGTTTGCGGGAAAGGCGCGAACACGCGGCCGTTCGGGGTGTCCTTCCAGCCGGCGTTGACGATCTCGATGCCGATCGAGCTGTTGTTGAGCTGGGTGTAGTTCTTCCAGCTCGAGTTGCCGGCGTGGTAGGCCGAGCGGGTTTCGTCCACCAGGCGGTAGATCACCGGCTCGGGGTCGTCGGTCAGCAGGTAGTGAGCGCTCACCTGCTGCTCGGTCAGGATCTTGATCGAGGACGGCTTGTCGGCCACGGTGTAGTGCAGCACCAGGAAGCGCACGCGGCTGGACTGGCCGACGGAGTTGTAGGTGGTGTCGTAGCGCGGTCCGGTGGCGCAGCCGGCCAGCAAGGCCAGGGTAAGGGCGGCGATCAGGGTTTTCATGGTTCTTCCTGTTGGTCTAGTCGATGCCGGGCAGCGGCCCGGCCGCCAGGCGCGCGGCGGCGTGGTGGGCGCGCAGGCCGGTCTGGCTGAGCGGGGTATCGGGCGGCAGGGCGGCGCGCATGGTCTGCACGATCACGGGATGCAGCTCGGCGGCGCGGCCGGTCAGGGCCACCGGGCGCGGACCGAAGCGGCGGATCATGGCCAGCGCCAGGCGCGCCAGTTCCTTGCCCGCTTCGCGCAGGATGCCCGCCGCCGCCGGGTCGCGCTCGGCGCTGGCGGCCACGGCCAGCGCCAGCTTGCCGACCTCGCCGCGCTCGCTGTGGTAGATGAACTGGCGCGAGTACGACCAGTCACTGCCGCCGATGTGCTGGAACACGGCCTTGGCCATGGGCGAGGTTTCCCAGCTGCCGGGGTATTCGTCTTCGTTGCGCCAGATGTGGCGCAGCGCCTCGCGCGCGATCCAGAAACCGCCGCCGCCATCGTCGAGCACCACGCCGCGCCCGCCGGCGCGGTGCAGTTCGCCGTTGGCGTCGATGAAGGCGCCGATCGAGCCGGTGCCGGCATAGACCAGGTAGCCTTCGCCGGGACTGAAGCTGGCCAGGTAGGCGATCTCGATGTCGTTGCAGAGCGTGACCGCGCTGGATTCGATGCCGAGGAAGCCGGCCAGCCAGCGCGCCAGCTGTTCGCCCTCGCCGCCGAAACCGGTCATGCCGGCGCGGACGGCTGCCGGGCGGCCGTGTTCCAGCACCGCCTGGGCCATGCCGGCGAAGGTGGCGCGCACCGTGCCGCGGCCTTCGCTGCTGGCCATCTGCAGGGCGGACAGGCCGTCCACCGTGCCTTCGGCCACGATATGGCCCCCGGGCGCGGCCAGGGCCCAGCGCGTCTGGGTGCCGCCGGCGTCGATGCCGAGGCCCATGCCCTCAGCGGCGTGTTGTGCGTGTGTTTGCATGACCGTCAAGTTTACGCTCCCAGCGCGCCGTGGCGCGAATGAATGCTGGCGCTTGCAGCATGAGCCAGGGTTATGCCCGGCATCTTAGGACTTGTTCCAGACCTGCACCCGCGCGCCTTCGACGCCCAGGCGGTCGACGGCGCTGACGAACACCGCGTCGGCCGCGCCAAGCTTGTCGTCGTCCGGAATGGTCCAGTCCACGCGCGAGGCCGGGGCCACCGCGAAGCGCCATTCGTTGCCGTGGCGCGCCCAGATCGCATACAGGGCGTTGGCCTTGCCGGCCTTCAGTTTAAGCTGGAGCGCGTTCTTGCGGCGCTCGGCCGCCACCAGCGGCGTGCCCGGGGCATCGCCGCCCAGCCAGGGCGTGGCCGGCACCAGGGCCGGGCCGGTATAGCGGGTCGCGCGCAGCTGGTCGCTGATGCCTTTGCGGTTCTGCATCAGGGCCGCCATGCTGAAGTGGACGTGGCCGCTGGCCGCCGGGCGGGCGCGCGTGACACTGATCTGCTGCAGCACTTCTTCCGGCTGGTAGTCCTTGGTGGGCGCGCCGATGCGGCTGGTGAACAGGCCCGGCCACATGTGGCGGCCCTTGGTGTTCTGCGAAATCCAGTAGTCGAGCAGCACGTCGTAGGCCTGGCCGGGCTGCGCAATCGGCCAGTACAGCTGGGGCGTGAAGTAGTCGAGCCAGCCGTTCTGCAGCCACAGCTCGGCGTCCGCGTACAGCTTGTCGTACTGCGAGAAGCCGGTGATGCCGGGAGGACGGCGGTCCGGGCGGCCCAGGCCGAAGGGGCTGATGCCGAAGCGCACCCAGCTCTTCTCGCGGCGGATGCCGTTGTAGATGTTCTCGATCAGGCGGTTGACGTTGTCGCGGCGCCAGGAGGCGCGATCGAGCTTGCCGCCGCTCGCCACATAGCGGTCCCAGGCCGGCTGGTCGGGGAAGTCGAGTTCGGCCTTGCCGGTCTTGCCGTCCAGGGCCGCCGCATTGCCCGCCACCTCGGCCGGGGTGGCCTCGATCGGATAGGGATAGAAGTAGTCGTCGATGTGCACGCCGTCGATGTCGTAGCGGCGCACCACGTCCAGGATCACGTCCAGGGTCTGCTTCGAGGCCGCTTCCTCGGCCGGGTCCATCCACATGAACCTGCCGTAGCGCTTGACCGCGGCCGGGTTGGCGTTGGTGATGTGGTTGGGCGCGGCCGGCGAACGGGCGCCGTCGTGCCGCGCGCGAAAGGGATTGAACCAGGCGTGCAGCTCGATGCCGCGCGCATGCGCTTCCGTGACCCAGAACTTGAGCGGGTCGTACCAGGGCTGTGGAGCCTTGCCCTGGGCGCCGCTCAGGTATTCCGACCAGGGTTCGATCTTGGAAGCGTAGATGGCGTCGGCGGACGGGCGCACCTGCAGCACGATGGCGTTCAGGTTGAGCGCCTTGGCGCGGTCGAGGATGGCCAGGGCTTCGGCCTGCTGCTGGGCCGCGGTGAGGTTCTGCTTGCTCGGCCAGTCGATGTTGGCGACGGTCGACACCCAGGCGGCGCGGAATTCGCGCGGGGCCGGCGGCGGCTGGTCGCCCCCCGTGACCATGGATGCGTCCGCAGGCGCGGGCGCGCCGGGCTGGGTGCTGGATGCGGTGGGCTGGGTGGTGCAGGCGGTGAGGAAGCCGCCGAGGGCCAGGGCGCCGGCCACGCCGGCAAGCGCAAAGGCGCGTTTTTTCAGGTCAGGCTGCACATCGGCTCCTTATTCTTTTCATTCTAGACTTTGACGAACCAGCGCTTGCGCCACATGAGGTACGCAACGGCGAACATGCAGGCATTGAAAGCGATGGCGTATAACAGGGAGGTATTCACCGGGCCAAGCGGCAGCGCCTTGATCGGCGCGTAGAGGCTGCGGCCGAGCGAAAGCTGGCTGCCGTCGGGCTGGGCCAGCTTGATAAAGCCCAGCATCTTGGCCACGAAACCGGAGAAGGCGAAGATGAACAGCGCGTTCATCCCGTAGATCAGGAAAGGCTTGCTCCAGGCCGCCGCGCGCTCGCGCAGGGCCGCGTGCGGATTCGCGTCCAGCAGCCAGTAGGCGGCGCCGAAAGCGAGCAGCGCCCAGCCGCTCATCAGGAGGCAGTAGGACGGCGTCCACAGGCTTTTATTGATCGGCATGAGGATGGCGTCGAGGGCCGAGCCCAGCGCCAGGCAGACCAGGCCGCCCAGCAGCAGCCACACCACCTGCTCGATGCGCGGTAAGGAAGACAGCAGCAGGCGGCCCGCCAGCACGCCGGACAGCTGGCTGCACAGGGCCGGCAAGGTCGACAGCAGGCCTTCCGGATCCCAGGTCCTGGCCTGCACCCACAGGTGGCCGTCCAGCAGCATGCGGTCGATGTAAGCGCCGAAGTCCCGGCCCGGCTCCAGCACGCCCGCGCCGATGCCGGGCACCGGGACCAGCAATTGCAGCACGCTGTAGATCGACAGCAGCAGCGCGATCGCCGCCAGTTGGCCGCGCCAGCCCAGGTAGACCACCAGCGGCGCCGCCAGCAGGGTGCACAGGGCGATGCGCTGCAGGACGCCCGGAATGCGCACGGTCTCGAGGTCGAAGCGCGGGATCAGGTTCAGCAGGAAGCCGATCAGGAAGATGATGGCGGCGCGCACGGCCAGCTTGCGCAGCAGCTGTCCCTTGTCGGCGCCGCCCGCCGCCAGGCGTCCCAGCGAGAGCGCCATGGCGACGCCGCCGATGAACAGGAAGAAGGGGAAGATGGTGTCGGTGAAGGTCCAGCCGTTCCACTTGGCGTGCGCGAGCTGGGGATACAGGCTGCCCCAGTCGCCGGGATTATTCACCAGCACCATCGCGGCAATGGTGAAGCCGCGGAAGGCGTCGAGCGATGTCAGGCGCACCGGGGCGGTGGTCATGGTCCTGCGCGGTCCCGGTTTACTTCTTGCCGAATTCGGGGTCGATCTTCACCAGCGCCGCCATGATGAAGGCCGGGATCGTGGCCAGGCAGGTCCAGATGAAGAAGTTCTTGTACCCCAGGTATTCCTGCAGGTCGCCGCTCCACATGCCCGGCACCATCATGCCCAGCGCCATCAGGCCGGTGCAGATCGCGTAGTGCGCGGTCTTGTGCGGGCCGTCGGCCACCATGATCATGTACATCATCATGGCGGTGAAGCCGAAGCCGTAGCCGAACTGCTCGATCGCCAGGAACACCGAGACGGTGGCCAGGCCGGTCGGCTGGGTCTGCGACAGGTAGACGAAGACCAGGTCCGGCAGGTGCACGGCGAACACCATCAGCCACAGGCAGCGCTTCAGGCCCAGGCGCGAGATCAGCCAGCCGCCGGCCAGGCCGCCCAGGGTCAGGGCGATGATGCCGACCGTGCCGTAGGCGATGCCGTACTGCGCGGTGGTGAGGCCCAGGCCGCCCTTCTCGACGGGGTCCTTGAGGAAGGGAGCGACCAGCTTGAGCAGCTGCGCTTCGCCCAGGCGGAAGGTCAGGATGAAGCCGAGGATCAGCCAGATGTCGCGCTTGCCGAAGAAGGCGCCGAAGGTGCCGAAGAAGTCGCGCAGCGGATTGCTGGTCGTCGGCACGGCACGGTCGCTGTCGGGCTTGGGCAGGACGAACTGGTGCCAGGCGAAGGCGGCGAAGAACAGGCCGGCCATCACGAAGAACACCACCGACCAGGCCTGGTGCACGTCGCCCAGGCTCACGGCCAGGGTGCCGGCCAGGACCACCAGCGGTCCCTGGCAGGCCAGGGTGGCGAGGCGATAGAAGGTGGAGCGCACGCCCACGAAGGCGGCCTGCTGCTGCTGGCGCAAACCCAGCATGTAGAAACCGTCGGCCGAGATGTCGTGGGTGGCGGAAGCGAAGGCCATCACCCACATCACGGCCAGGCTGACCATGAAGAAGGCCGGCAGGTGCAGCACCAGTCCCACCGCCAGCAGCGCGGCGGCGATCGCCAGCTGCAGCAGCACGGTCCAGCGGCGCTTGGTGCCGACCATGTCGACGATGGGCGACCACAGGGGCTTGATCACCCAGGGCAGGTAGAGCAGGCTGGTATAGAAGGCGATGTCGGAGTTCGAGACCCCCATGTCCTTGTACATGATGACCGACAGGCCATTCGCCACCACGTAGGGAATGGCCTGGGCAAAGTACAGGGACGGAATCCAGGTCCAGGGGCTGCGCCCGGTGCTGTTCGCTTGCGAAGTTTGCATGACTCTTTCGTGTGCCGGGCGGGAGGGTGCGCGGGAAGCCGCGCGCACCTGGTTAGGCGAGCGCCTGGCGCACGCTGCCGTGCGCCGCTTCCAGCAGCGCTTGCGCCTGCTCGACACTGGTTTGTTTGGACAAGGCCACGATCGCGGTCTTGACGTGGAACCCGCACTGCTCCAGCACCTCGCGCGCGGCCGCCTCGTCGGCGCCGGTGGCGAAAGTGGTCAGGCGGATCGCACGCCGCACTAGCTTGGCGTTGGTAGCCTTCAAGTCTACCATTAGGTTGCCGTAGACCTTGTTCAAACGCACCATGAGGGCGCTGGAAAAGGTGTTCAGGGCGATCTTCTGCGAGGTGCCGGCCTTCAGGCGGGTGCTGCCGGAGACGACTTCCGGGCCGGTGTCCAGGGTCACGCCGATCTCGGCTTCGTTCGCGACCGGGGCGTCGGTATTGTTGGCGAAGCCCACGGTCAGGGCGCCGGCGGCGCGTCCGGCCTGCAGCGCGCCGAGCACGTAAGGGGTGCCGCCCGAGGCGGCGATGGCCAGGACCACGTCGTCCGGGCCCACGTTCACGCTGCGCAGGTCGGCCGCGCCCTGGTCGAAATCGTCTTCCGCGCCTTCCACCGCCACGAACATGGCGTCGCTGCCACCGGCCAGCAGCGCCACCGCGCGGCCGTGCGGCCAGGAGAAGGTCGGATACAGTTCGACGCTGTCGAGCACGCCCAGGCGGCCCGAAGTGCCGGCGCCCACGTAGATCAGGCGTCCGCCCGCTTCCATGCGCGGCAGCGCGGCGTCGACAGCAAGCGCGATGCTGGGTGCGGCGGCGCGCACCGCGTTGACGGCGTTGATCTGGTCGTCGACGAAGACATTGACCAGGTCCGGCGTGGCGTACTGGTCGAGGGCGGCGTGCGCCTGGGAGGGGGTTTCGGTTTTCAGCATGACCGTGGTTGTTGAATGCGCAGTAATCGATAAAACCAGTGTAATACCAATCCGGCAAGCGATCTTATGAAAGGATCGGCTGCGATCATGCCAATAAGTTATGTGGATCGTCTGAGCTCGGCCACGAAGTCGTAGTGGTCGCTGCGGCAGTACGAGTGCGTCAGCTCGACCGGCTCGCCTGATTCCAGGTAGCCGACCCGGGTAATGAACAGCACGGCCCGCCCTTCCGGGATATCCAGGCGCTCGGCCAGGTCGGCCGGCGCGTTCATGGCGCGGATGTGCTGCAGCGCGCGCACCGGCAAGTGGCCGGTCTTGGCCAAGTGGGCGTAGAGCGAATCGATCACGCCTTCAGGGCGCGGCAGCACGGTGGCCGGGATCACGCTGACCTCGTAGGCCATCGGCAGGTCGTCGGCCAGGCGCAGGCGCTCCAGCCGCGCCACGCGGGTGCCCGGCGACAGGCCCAGCGAGAGCTGCTCGTCGGCGTCGGCCGGCAATACCTCGCGCCGCAGCCAGTGCGAGCCCGGACGGTAGCCGCGCTGCTGCAGCTGTTCCGAAAAGCTCGACAGGTTGGACAGGGGCTGCTCGATGCGCGGCGCGATGTAGTTGCCCGAACCGCGGCGGCGCACCACCAGGCCCTGGTCCACCAGCTGGTCGATGGCCTTGCGCGCGGTGACGCGCGAAACATCCAGCAGCTCGGACAAGGTGCGTTCGGACGGCAGCGCCTGGTCGGCCTGGTAGCGCCCGTCGCGCACGTCTTGCGCGAGCTTGCGCGCCAGCTGCATGTAGAGCGGCGAGTTGTCTTCCAGGTTGACCTGGAAACCGGTGCTGGGGGGTGTCATGGACATGGAACGAGTGTAGCGGCTGTGCCGGGCGCTGGATCGGCCGGCCTCATGAAAAAATCTTGTATGCGCATGTGGCGGAGTTATGAGCATACCACTTGATGCCAATGCAAAACGGTTATGGCCGCGTGACGGCTATTCATTTGGCAAGGATTCCGCGCTGTCCGTATGCTCATCCGGGTGAACGCATCAATACGGAGACGGGAATGAACCAGGGCAGGCGGTCGGTGCTGGGAATGGTGATGCTGGGTGCGATGGAGCCGCTGTTCGCGGCGCCGCCGGCCATGGCCGGTCTCCAGCGCCGGCTCGATAGCGAGCTGGCCGCCATCGTCGACGATCCGGCCATGCAGCTGGCCAGCCTGTCGGTGCTGGCGATCCGCGCCGGCCAGCCGGTCTACGAAGGCGCTTTCGGCCGCCGTAGCATCGGCCCGGACCGCCCTGCCACGCCGGAAACGCTGTACCGGATCGCCTCGGTCTCCAAGCTGCATACCACGCTCGGCCTGATGCGCCTGGTCGAAGACGGCAAGCTGGACCTGGACGCCGACGTCTCCGGCTACCTCGGCTTCCCGCTGCGCAATCCCCATTTTCCCAAACAGCCCATCAGCCTGCGTCTGATCCTGAGCCATACCTCCTCGCTGCGCGACGACGGCGGCTATTCCTGGCCGAACACGACCGCGCTGAAAGACGTGCTGGCGCCGGGAGCGGCCGCGATGTGGTCGGCCAAGGCGGCGCCGGGCGAGTATTTCACATACTGCAACCTCGGCTGGGGCATCATCGGCACCGTCATGGAGCGGGTGACCGGCGAACGCTTCAACGCGCTGATGCAGCGCCTGCTGTTCAAGCCGCTCGGCATCGAAGCGGCCTACCACCCCTCCGAGCTGGCTCCGGGCGCGCTGGCCAACCTGGCTACCTTGTACCGCAAGCGCACTACCGATACCGAGATCTGGAACGCGGCCGGCCCGTGGATCGCCCAGGTCGACGACTACAGCGCGAAACCACCCGCAAGCCTGGCCGGCTATGTGCCGGGGGTGAATGCCACACCCTACAGCCCGACGGGCGGCCTGCGCATCTCGGCGCGCGGCCTGGGCGTGGTCATGCGCATGCTGATGCAGGGCGGGATGCACGGTAACACCCGGATTCTCAAGCGCGAAACGCTGGAGCATATGTTCACGCGCCAGTGGACCTACGACCCCGCCCGCGGCAACGGCGCCACCCTGGACGGTTTTTATCAGGCCTGGGCCCTGGGCAACCAGCAGTTCCCCGACCGTCCCGGTATGCGCCTGGTCGAAGGCGGTTTCGACGCCATCGGCCACCTGGGCGATGCCTATGGTTTGCGCTCGGTGTTCGCTTTTGAGCGCGCGACCGGCAACGGCATGGTGGTGCTGGTGGGCGGCAGCTCGGCCGATCCGGAAACGCAAAAGGGCAGCTACTCGGCCCTGGCGCGCTTCGAGGAGCGCATCCTCACCGCCCTGTACCGGCAGGCGATCGTCGGCCAACAGAACTGAACGGGTGTCCAAATGCGCGCATATATCTCGGTTATGAGCGCTCGCTCAGCATTCATTGGCTTGTGCGCGGCCAAACCCCTAAGCTCACCCTCCGAATCTGAAAAAATGAGTTTGAAATGCAGCACATAATCGTCATCGGCGGCGGCGTGGTCGGCCTGACTTCCGCCTGGTGGCTGGCGGAGGCAGGCTATGGCGTCACCCTGCTGGAGCGCGCGCCCGAGGTGGGCAGCGGCGCCAGCTACGGCAACGGCGGGCAGCTCAGCTACCGCTACGTCTCGCCTCTCGCCGACGAAGGCGTGCCGCTCAAGGCGCTCCAGTGGCTGTTCCAGGAGAACGGCCCGCTGCGTTTCAAACCGGAAGCCGACCTGCGCCAATACCGCTGGCTGGCCAGCTTCCTCGCCCACTGCCGCGCCGACGTCAACCGCCGCACCACCGCCAAGCTGCTCGAACTGGGCGAACTGTCGCGCCAGTCGATGAAGCAGCTGGAAGTGAAGGTGCCGCTCGAGGACTTCGACTGGCGCGATGCCGGCAAGCTGGTCGTGTATCGTTCGCGCGACATTTTCGAGAAAGCCGCGGCCAAGGCCGGCGCCGGCCAGATCTGGTCGCCGAAGGATTGCGCCGAGCGCGAACCTTCGCTGGCGGCCGCCGAGCCGCTGCTGGCGGGCGGCATCTACAACGCCGGCGAAGCGGTGGCCGACTGCCACGCCTTCTGCCAGGCGCTGGGCGTCCAGCTGCGCCAGCATCCGAACTTCAAGGGCATCGTCCACGGCGAGGCGCGGCGCCTGCGTGCCGAGAAAGGCCGCATCATCGGTATCGAGACCGGCAATGGCATCCTGACTGCCGATGCTTACGTGCTGGCGGCCGGCATCCAGAGCCGCGACTTGTCCGACAGCGTCGGCATCCGCCTGCCGCTCTACCCGCTCAAGGGCTACAGCCTGACCGCGCCGATCCGCACGGATGATGTCGCGCCCGAGATCAGCGTCACCGACTTCGAGCGCAAGGTGCTGTACGCGCGCATCGGCGACAAGCTGCGGGTGGCGGCCATGGTCGACATGGTGGGCGAAGACCTGCGCCACGACCCCAAGCGGGTCGACAGCCTGACGCGCCAGGTGCGCGAGACCATGCCGCGCGCGGCCGACTATTCGAAAGTGTCGGTCTGGGCCGGCCTGCGCCCGGCGACACCGAGCAGCGCACCGATCATCGGCGCCACGCCCTACGACAACCTGTGGCTGAACGTCGGCCACGGCCCGCTGGGCTTCACCTTCGCCTGCGGCACCGCCGCGCTGCTGGCCGGGGCGATGCAGGGCAAGGCGCCGCCATTTACGCTCGGTGGGCTGACCCTGAAGGCCTGAAAGCCGGCAACCGAGCGGCATCGGCGCCGTGCCGATTCGGCAGGCGGCAGCTCCCGCTCGGGCGAAATCGCGGATAATTGCCGCCATGTCTACCCGTCCTGCCTCTTCCGCTGCCTGCCCATGCGGCGGCGCCTCGTTCGACACCTGCTGCGGTCCTTTCCTCTCTGGCGCAGCCCTGCCGCCCACGGCGGAAGCCCTGATGCGCTCGCGCTATACCGCCTACGCGCTCAAGGACGAGCCTTATTTGTTGTCAACCTGGCATCCCAGTACCCGGCCGACCGAGCCCATCATCGATGAAAAAGAGCCCATCCGCTGGCTCGGTCTTGAGATAAAATCTGCTTTACGTTTACGTCAACGTAAAGTAAATTTGCCGGACCATCCAGACAGCGACACGGTGGAATTCGTCGCCCGCTTCAAGATCGGCGGACGCGCGCACCGGCTCCACGAAGTGAGCCGTTTCCTGCGCGAGCCCGATCCCGCCGGCGGCGCCCCGCGCTGGTTCTACCTGGACGGCAGTTTCCCTGACAAAGAATAAAGCAGAGACATTTAGAGGACGGCCCATGCCCCAGATCGAGAGCAAACTCAACCCGCGCAGCGAGGACTTCAAGACCAACGCCGCAGCCATGCAGGCGGTCGTGGACGACCTGCGCGCCAAGGTCGCCCAGATCGCCAAGGGCGGCGGCGAAGCCGCGTCAAGCAAGCACGTCGCCCGCGGCAAGCTGCTGCCGCGCGACCGCGTAGAGAATCTGCTCGACCCGGGCACGCCCTTCCTCGAGTTCTCCCAGCTGGCCGCCTACGAGATGTACGAGGGCGCCGCGCCGGCAGCGGGCATCATCACCGGCATCGGCAAGGTCGCCGGCCAGGAGTGCGTGATCGTCTGTAACGACGCCACCGTCAAGGGCGGCACCTATTACCCGATGACGGTCAAGAAGCACCTGCGCGCCCAGGAGATTGCCGAGCAGAACAACCTGCCCTGCATCTACCTGGTCGACTCGGGCGGCGCCAACCTGCCGAACCAGGACGACGTGTTCCCGGACCGCGACCACTTCGGCCGCATCTTCTACAACCAGGCCAACATGTCGGCCAAGGGCATCCCGCAGATCGCGGTGGTGATGGGCTCCTGCACCGCCGGCGGCGCCTACGTGCCGGCCATGAGCGACGAGTCGATCATCGTCAAGGAACAGGGCACCATCTTCCTGGGCGGCCCTCCCCTGGTGAAGGCCGCGACCGGCGAAGTCGTAACCGCCGAAGACCTGGGCGGCGGCGATGTCCATACCCGCCTGTCGGGCGTGGCCGACCACCTGGCCCAGAACGACCTGCACGCGCTGTCGCTGGCCCGTAACATCGTCTCCAACCTGAACCGCAGCAAGCCGGTCCAGGGCGTCATCGTCGAGAACGTCGAACCGAAGTACGCGCCGGAAGAACTCTACGGCGTGATCCCGGTCGATACCCGCAAGCCCTTCGACGTGCGCGAAGTGATCGCGCGCGTGGTCGATGGCAGCGAATTCGATGAATTCAAGGCGCGCTACGGCACCACCCTGGTGTGCGGCTTCGCCCACATCTACGGCATGAAGGTCGGCATCATCGCCAACAACGGCATCCTGTTCTCGGAGTCGGCGCTCAAGGGCACCCACTTCATCGAACTGTGCTGCCAGCGCAAGATCCCGCTGGTCTTCCTGCAGAACATCACCGGCTTCATGGTCGGGCGCAAGTACGAAAACGAAGGCATCGCCCGCAACGGCGCCAAGATGGTGACCGCGGTCGCCACTGCCTCGGTGCCGAAGTTCACCGTCATCATCGGCGGCTCCTTCGGCGCCGGCAACTACGGCATGTGCGGCCGCGCCTTCTCGCCGCGCTTCCTGTGGATGTGGCCGAACGCGCGCATCTCGGTGATGGGCGGCGACCAGGCGGCGTCGGTGCTGGCGACCGTCAAGCGCGACGGCATCGAAGCCAAGGGCGGCCAGTGGTCGGCGGACGAAGAAAACGCGTTCAAGCAGCCGATCAAGGACCAGTACGAGCACCAGGGCCACCCCTACTATGCGTCGGCGCGCCTGTGGGACGACGGCGTCATCGATCCGGCCGACACCCGCATGGTGCTGGGCCTGGGCCTGTCGGCGGCGCTGAACAAGCCGATCGAAGACACGAAGTTCGGCGTGTTCCGCATGTAAGGAGATGAACATGGACTATCAAACCCTGACCGTCTCCATCGCCGACAAGCTGGCCACCGTCACCCTGAACCGCCCGGACCTGCGCAACGCCTTCAACGAGCACTCGATCGCCGAGCTGGCGCTGGTGTTCGATGAACTGGGCCGCAATGAACTGGTGCGCGCGATCGTCCTGGCCGCCAACGGCCCGGCCTTCTGCGCCGGCGCGGACCTGAACTGGATGAAGAAGATGGCCGGCTACTCGCACAGCGAGAACCAGGAAGACGCCATGCGCCTGGCCGACATGCTGCGCACCATCTACCTGTGCCCGAAGCCCACCGTGGCCAAGGTGCAGGGCGACTGCTACGCTGGCGGCATGGGCCTGGTGGCGGCCTGCGACATCGTCGTGTCCGCCGATACCGCCTGCTACTGCCTGTCCGAAGTGAAGCTGGGCCTGATCCCGGCAACCATCTCGCCCTATGTCATCAAGGCCATGGGCGAGCAGGCCGCGCGCCGCTACTTCCTGACCGCGGAGCGCTTCGACGCGAAGGAAGCGCTTCGCATCGGCTTCGCCCATGAAGTGGTGACGGCGGATGAACTGGACACGACCGTGGCCGGCATCGTGAAAAACCTGGTCAACAACAGCCCGAACGCCGTCATGGAAGCCAAGAAGCTGGTGCGCGAAGTGGTCGGCGCGCCGGTCACCGATGCGCTGCTGGCCGATACGGCCAGCCGCATCGCCGCCATCCGCGCCTCCATGGAAGGGCGCGAGGGCGTGGCTTCCTTCCTCGAGAAACGCAAGCCCTCCTGGCTGAACTGAAGTATTGGAAGAATCATCGTGAAGCAGCACACCTCCTCCGACTGGATCGCACGCAGCCTGCGCAGCGTCTGGCATCCCTGCACGCAAATGCAGCACCACGAGGAGGTGCCGCTGATCGCGGTCAGCCACGGCAAGGGCCCATGGCTGGTCGACCATGAAGGCCGCCGCTACCTGGACGCCATCAGCTCCTGGTGGGTCAACCTGTTCGGCCACGCCAACCCGCGCATCAACGCGGCGCTGAAGGACCAGCTCGACCGCCTGGAACACGCCATGCTGGCCGGCTTCACCCACGAGCCGGTGATCGAGCTGTCGGAACGCCTGGCCGAGCTGACCAATTACGCGCTGGGCCACGCTTTCTACGCCTCGGACGGCGCATCCGCGGTCGAGATCGCGATGAAGATGAGCTTCCACGCCTGGCGCAACGCGGGCTACCCGGCCAAGCAGGAATTCGTCTGCCTGCAGGGCAGCTACCACGGCGAGACCATCGGCGCCCTGGCCGTCACCGACGTGCCGCTGTTCAAGGACGCCTACGGCCCGCTGCTGCGCGCTTCCCACGTGGTGCCGGCGCCGGATGCGCGCAATGCGAACGAAGGCGAATCGAGCCAGGACGTGGCGCGCCGCGCCATCGAGGAAGTGCGCAAGCTGTTCGAGGAACGCGCCGACAAGATCGCCGCCATCATCGTCGAGCCGCTGGTGCAGTGCGCGACCGGCATGGCGATGTACGACCCGCTCTACCTGGAACTGCTGCGCGAGCTGTGCGACCAGCACCACGTGCACCTGATCGCCGACGAGATCGCTGTCGGCTGCGGGCGTACCGGCACCTTCTTCGCCTGCGAGCAGGCGGCGATCTGGCCGGATTTCCTGTGCCTGTCGAAAGGCATCAGCGGCGGCTACCTGCCGCTCTCGCTGGTGCTCACCAAGGACGAGATCTACCAGGCCTTCTACAGCGAAGACATTACGCGCGGCTTCCTGCACTCGCACTCCTACACCGGCAATCCGCTGGCCTGCCGCGCGGCCCTGGCCACGCTCGACATCTTCCGCGACGACGATGTGCTGGCGCGCAACCGCGAACTGGCGACCAAGCTCACCATCGCGCTGGCCCCGCTGGCCGAGCACGAGCGCGCGCGCCACTTCCGCCAGCGCGGCATGATCTTCGCATTCGACGCGGTGGAACCGGATACCCGGCGCGCCTCGACCTTCTCGCGCCGCTTCTTCTCCACCGCCGTGGAAAACGAACTGCTGCTGCGCCCCATCGGCCGCACCGTCTACCTGATGCCGCCCTATGTGCTGGACGACGAGGAAGTCGCCGGCCTGGCCGCGCGCACGCAGAAGGTGTTCGAATCCGTGATCGCGCCATGAACCTGATCGCGAACATCGACCGCAAGCTCGCCCAGCTGGCCGAGCAAAGCCTGGTGCGCCGCCTGCGCGTGGCCGACAGCGCCTGCGCGCCGAACCAGATCGTGGACGGCCGCGCCATGCTGGCCTTCTGCAGCAACGACTACCTGGGCCTGGCCGCGCACCCTGCGGTCATCGAAGCATTGCGGGAAGGCGCCAGCTTGTACGGCGCCGGCAGCGGCGCCTCGCACCTGGTCAGCGGCCATAGCCGCGCCCACGCGCTGCTGGAAGAGCGCCTGGCCGACTGGATGACGCCCTGGCTGGTCCAGCCGCGCGCGCTCTACCTGTGCACCGGCTACATGGCCAACCTGGCGATCCTGACCGCGCTGGGCGCGGATGCGGACGCCATGATCTTCTCGGAAGCGCTCAACCACGCCTCCCTGATCGACGGCGCACGCCTGGCCAGGGCCGGCGTCAGCGTCTACCCGCACGGCGACGTGGAAGCGCTCGAGCGCCAGCTGCAAGCCTGTAGCGCGGGCACCAGGATCGTGGTCACCGACAGCGTATTCAGCATGGACGGCAACCTGGCCCCGCTGCCGCAGCTGCTCGCCGTATGCGAGCGCCACGGCGCCTGGCTGGTGATCGACGACGCCCACGGTTTCGGCGTGCTGGGCGAACAGGGCCGCGGCGCGCTCGAGCACTTCGGACTGCGCTCGCCCAACCTGGTCTACATGGGGACGCTCGGCAAGGCGGCCGGCGTCGGCGGCGCCTTCATCGCGGCGCACAGCAGCGTGATCGAATTCATGGTCCAGCGCGCCCGTCCCTACATCTACACGACCGCCGCGCCCCCGGCCCTGGCCCATGCCCTGCTCGCCAGCCTTGATATCATAGGCGGACCCGAGGGCGCGGATCGGCGCGCTCACCTGGCTGCCCTGGTGGCGCACCTGCGCGACGCGCTGCGTCTCAGGCACTGGCAGCTGGCGCCGTCGAACACGGCGATCCAGCCGGTCATCATCGGCAGCAACGACGACGCGCTGCGTGCATCGAGCGCCCTGCACGAGCAGGGCCTGTGGGTGCCCGCGATCCGTCCGCCGACCGTGGCCCCGGGCACCGCGCGCCTGCGCGTGACCCTGAGCGCGGCCCACAGCCACGACGAGGTCGCGCGGCTGGCGCGCGCGCTCAACGAACTGGAAAGAGCCGCGACATGAAAAACCTGAACGAACCCGAACAGCCAGTGGCCCCGCCGCCGGTGGTCAGTACGCCGCCGCGCATGCTGGAGCCGGCGCTGGAGCCGCTGCCCGAGCCGCGCGCCGCCGACATCAAGCCGCCGCGCTTCTGCTGCTTCGTCACCGGCACCGATACCGAGATCGGCAAGACCCTGGTCTCCGCCGCGATCCTGCACAAGCTGGTGCAGAGCGGCCGCCGCGCCTGCGGCATGAAACCGATCGCCGCCGGCGCCGACATGATCGGCGGAGAGCTGCACAACGAGGACGCCGACATGCTGGCGGCCGCCGGCAACGTGCACCTGCCCTCCTCGATCACCACGCCCTTCATGCTGCGCGAACCGGCGGCGCCGCACATCGCCGCCGCGCTGGAAGGCGTGACCATCGACCCGGTGCCGATCATCGCCGCCTATGCCGAGATCCAGGCCGCCTCCGATGCGGTGGTGGTCGAGGGCGTGGGCGGCTTCCGCGTGCCTTTCAACGACGATTTCGACAGTGCCGACCTGGCCGCCCAGCTCAACCTGCCGGTGATCCTGGTGGTGGGCCTGCGGCTGGGCTGCATCAGCCACGCGCTGCTGACTGTGGAAGCCATCGTGGCGCGTGGCCTGGTGCTGGCCGGCTGGGTCGCCAACACGGCGGACGCCGACATGCGCTTCATGCAAGAGAATATCGACGCGCTGGCACAGCGCATCCCGGCGCCGCTGCTGGGCCATGTGCCGCGTCTTGAACACCCCACGGCCGCCGCTGCGGCCGACTACATTGACCTCGCGGGACTGCCGGGCTGGCCGTCCTCGCGGGTCCAGATCTAAAAGGAATTCCCATGTCCCAAACTAACACCGTCGCCCTGCACCGCCCGACCGCCGCGATCAAGGAACGTCCCGACGCCACCTGGCCGCTGGCCGATGTGCTGGCGCTGTTCGAGCTGCCGTTCCCGGAACTGATGCACCGCGCCCAGACCGTGCACCGCGCCAACTTCCCGGACGGCGACGTCGAGCTGGCCACCCTGCTGTCGATCAAGACCGGCGGCTGCGAAGAAGACTGCGGCTACTGCCCGCAGGCGGCGCGCTACGACACCGGCGTGGAAGCCAAGAAGATCCTCGACATCGACACCGTGCTGGACGCGGCGCGCCAGGCCAAGGCCAGCGGCGCCACCCGCTTCTGCATGGGCGCGGCATGGCGCAGCCCGAAAGAGCGCGACATGGAAAAGGTCGAGAACATGGTGCGCGAAGTGAAGGCCCTGGGCCTGGAAACCTGCGCCACCTTGGGCATGCTGGAAGAAGGCCAGGCGGAACAGCTGAAGAACGCTGGCCTGGACTACTACAACCACAACATCGACACCGCGCCTGACTTCTACAACAACGTCATCTCGACCCGCGAATACCAGGACCGCCTGGACACCCTGGGCCGCGTGCGCAACGCGGGCCTGAAGGTCTGCTGCGGCGGCATCGTGGGCATGGGCGAGACGCGCGAGCAGCGCGCCGGCCTGATCGCCCAGCTGGCCAACCTGAACCCGTATCCGGAATCGGTGCCGGTCAACCACCTGGTGCAGGTGGAAGGCACGCCGCTGCACGGCGTCGACAAGCTCGATCCGATCGAATTCGTGCGCACCATCGCGGTGGCGCGCATCACCATGCCGCAGGCGCGCGTGCGCCTGTCGGCCGGCCGCCGCGAACTGGGTGAAGCCGTGCAGGCGATGTGCTTCATGGCCGGCGCCAACTCAATCTTCTACGGCGACAAGCTGCTCACCACCGGCAACCCGGAAGCGGACGACGACCGCGTCCTGCTGGAAAAGCTCGGCCTCAAGACCCGCGCGGCCACGCTGGACTCGGTGCAGAAGGAAGCCTGCGGCTGCTGATGCATCTCTTGCGCGGCCGGGAGACATGGCCGCGCACTCTTCCTCCGAACAACCATAAGCGAAAGATAGACGCATGTTCACCAAGATCCTCATCGCCAACCGTGGCGAAATCGCCTGCCGTGTCGCCGCCACCGCGCGCCGCATGGGCATCCGCACCGTGGCCGTGTATTCGGAAGCCGACGCCGGCGCCAAGCACGTGGCGGTCTGCGATGAGGCGGTCCTGATCGGCCCTGCCGCCGCCAAGGACAGCTACCTGCGCGGCGCCAAGATCATCGAGGTGGCCAAGGCCCTAGGGGTCCAGGCGATCCACCCGGGCTACGGCTTCCTGTCCGAGAACGCCGAGTTCGCGGAAGCGGTGCAGGCGGCAGGACTGGTGTTCATCGGCCCGCCGGGTTCCTCGATGCGCGCGATGGGTTCCAAGTCGGCCGCCAAGCAGCTGATGGAGGCTGCCCGCGTGCCGCTGGTGCCGGGCTACCACGGCGACAACCAGGAGCCGGCGTTTCTCCGCCAGCAGGCCGACCGCATCGGCTATCCGGTGCTGCTCAAGGCCAGCGCCGGCGGCGGCGGCAAGGGCATGCGCGTGGTCGAGCGTTCGGAAGACTTCGAAGCCGCGCTGGCCTCGTGCAAGCGCGAAGCGATCAGCTCCTTCGGCGACGACAAGGTGCTGGTCGAGAAATACCTGATCCGCCCGCGCCACATCGAGATCCAGGTGTTCGCCGACACCCTCGGCAACTGCGTCTACCTGCACGAACGCGACTGCTCGGTGCAGCGCCGCCACCAGAAGGTGCTGGAAGAGGCGCCGGCGCCGGGCATGAGCCAGGACCGCCGCGCCGCCATGGGCGAAGCGGCCGTCAACGCCGCGCGCGCCGTGGGCTACGTGGGCGCCGGCACGGTGGAGTTCATCGCCAACCAGGACGGCTCCTTCTATTTCATGGAGATGAACACCCGCCTGCAGGTGGAGCACCCGGTCACCGAAATGATCACCGGCACCGACCTGGTCGAATGGCAGCTGCGCGTGGCCGCAGGCCAGCCGCTGCCGAAGAAGCAGAGCGAGCTGGCGATCCACGGCCATGCGATCGAGGCGCGCGTCTACGCCGAGAACCCTGAAAAGGGTTTCCTGCCGTCGATCGGCACCCTGCGCCACATGGACACCCCGCGCGCCGTCGAGTTCGAGCTGGGCGCGGACGGCGCCAACCCTGCCGCCGTGCGCGTCGATTCGGGCGTGCGCGAAGGCGATGCGATCTCGCCCTTCTATGACCCGATGATCGCCAAGCTGATCGTCTGGGGCGCGGACCGCACCCAGGCCCTGGCGCGCCTGTCGCAAGCCCTGGCCGAGTTCCGCATCGTCGGCCTGGCCACCAACATCGCCTTCCTCAAGCGCCTGGTCGAAGGCGAAGCCTTCTCGACCGCCGACCTGGACACCGGCCTGATCGACCGCCATGGCGCGGCCCTGTTCCCGGCGCCGTCGGCCGCCCCGCTGGGCGCGCTGGCCCTGGCCGCCCTGTCGCTGTCCCTGGGCGAAACGGTACGCGGCGCTGCCAACCCGGCCGATCCGTGGTCCCAGGCGCGCGGCTGGCGCATGAACGGCGACTACCGCCGCGTGCTGTCGCTGGCGGACGAAGGCGGCAGCTACCAGGTGGGCCTGACCTACCGCCACGATGGCTGGGAGGTCGACCTCGACGGCCAGCGCCAGCGTGTGGAACTGGTCGCCCAGGACGGCGCCGAGCTGTCGCTGCGCGTGGGCGAGACCTCGCTGCACGGCTGCGTGCGCAGGGATAGCAACGTCAGCGGCGAGCTGTTCCACGTATTTACCGGTGGCCGCCATTACACCCTGTCGTACAATGACCCGATGGCGCACGCCGGCGAGCAGGAAGCCGCGGGCGGACGCCTGACTGCCCCGATGCCGGGCAAGGTGGTTGCGGTGATGGCCTCGTCCGGCCAGGAAGTGAAGAAGGGCGAGCCGCTCGTGATCATGGAAGCGATGAAGATGGAGCACACGATTTCCGCGCCGAGCGACGGTCTGGTGGAAGAAGTGCTGTACCAGGTCGGCGACCAGGTGGCGGATGGCGCGCCGCTGTTGGCATTCAAGGCGGCGTAACACAACCCTAAAAATAACAAGGGGGAGACATGCGCATACTGCTGTACCGGGGTGACGGCGTCATCGAGCCGTGGATGCGCGAATTCGCAAGCATCATGCCGCAGGCCGAAACGGTGGCCTGGAAGGAGGGCGAAGTCCTCGCCCCCTGCGACTATGTAATCCTGTGGAACCCTGCCCCGGCCCTGCTGGAGCAGCTTTCCCTGCAGTCCCAGCTCAAGGCGATCTTCCTGATGGGCGCCGGCGTCGACGCCCTGCTCAAGTTCGGCGAAGCCCTGCCCCAGGTGCCGCTGGTGCGCCTGGGCGACGCCGGCATGGGCGTGCAGATGGCCGAGTATGTGGCGCACGCGGTGCTGCGCTACTTCCGCCGCTTCGACGAATACGAGCAGCAGGCCAGGCACGGCGCCTGGCATCCGCTGCCGCAGATCGCCAAGGAAGACTTCCCGATCGGCGTCATGGGCCTGGGCCGGCTCGGCATGCCGGTGGTCGAGGCGATGCGCCATTTCGGCTTTCCGGTGCTGGGCTGGAGCCGCACGCCCAAGAGCATTCCGGGCGTCGAGACCTATGCCGGCATGGAGCAGCTCGAGCCCTTCCTGCGCGGCACCCGGGTGCTGGTCTGCCTGCTGCCGCTGACGGCAGAGACGGCCAACCTGCTCGACCGCCACAACCTGGGCAAGCTGCAGCCGGGCGCCTACCTGATCAATGTCTCGCGCGGCGCCATCATCGCCGAGCCGGACCTCATGACCCTGATCCGTTCCGGGCACATCGCCGGCGCCACGCTGGACGTGTTCCGCCACGAGCCGCTGCCGGCGCCGCATCCGTTCTGGAACGAGCCGCGCATCAGCATCACCCCGCATATTTCGGCGCTCACCGTGCGCCCTGACGCCGTCCACCAGATCGCCGAGAAGATCGCGGCGCTGGAGAACGGCCAACCGGTCGGCGACGTGGTCGACCGCACTATAGGATACTGAAATGATTCAACAACCCGGCCTGCCGAAGAAGGTCAAGATTGTCGAAGTGGGGCCGCGCGATGGCCTGCAGAACGAGAAAGAGGCGCTGTCGGCCGATATCAAGGTGGAACTGGTCGAGCGCCTGGCGCGCGCCGGCTTCGCCAACGTGGAAGCGGCCGCCTTCGTGTCGCCCAAGTGGGTGCCGCAGATGGCCACCAGCGCCGAAGTCATGGCGCGCATCGAACGCATCCCTGGCGTGATCTATTCGGCCCTGGTGCCGAACATGCAAGGCTTCGAGCTGGCCCTGGCCGGCAAGGCGGACGAAGTGGTGGTGTTCGGCGCGGCCTCGGAAGCCTTCTCGCAGAAGAACATCAACTGCTCGATCGCCGAGTCGATCAAGCGCTTCGAGCCGGTGGCCAAGGCCGCCAAGGACCATGGCCTGCGCCTGCGCGGCTCGATCAGCACGGCCTTCGGCTGCCCCTACCAGGGCGAGGTGCCGCTGGATGCGGTGGGCGACGTGGTGGCGCGCATGCGCGACCTGGGCTGCGACGAGATCGATATCGCCGACACCATCGGCGTGTCGACGGCGCGCAAGACCCAGGCGGTGATGCTGCGCGCGGCGCAGGAATTCCCGATCGAGAAGCTGTCGGGGCATTTCCACGATACTTACGGGCAGGCGCTGGCCAACATCTACGCGGCGATGGAAGTGGGCGTGGCGATCTTCCACTCGTCGGTGGCGGGGCTGGGCGGTTGCCCGTACGCCAAGGGCGCGACGGGGAATGTGGCGACCGAGGATGTGCTGTACCTGATGCAGGGGCTCGGGATCGAGACGGGCGTGGACCTGGATCAGATCGTCGATGCGGGCTTGTTCATTTCCGAGAAGCTGGGGCGCAAAAGTGTGAGCCGGGCGGGGAATGCGCTGGCGGCGAAACGCGCCGGTTGAGTTCCCGGTACGCACGCAAACTTGGATCCCGGCCGGGATCCAAGTTTTTTCGCGCAGCCGCGAAAAAGAAAAAGGCCGACAACTTTCGCTGTCGGCCTTTTCTTTGAATCTTGGTCGGAGTACAAGGATTCGAACCTTGGACCCTCTGGTCCCAAACCAGATGCGCTACCGGGCTGCGCTACACTCCGAGAAGACAGATAATAGCCCGTCGGCGTGACCTGGTCAAGGTTTCGCGGCAAAATACCCCGAAATGTCGCATTCTTCGACACAGATGAGGTGACCGCGAGGTGACCATACAGTGACTTTCACAGCATCCTACGCCAACCGGCGGCTGTTCCTCGGTATCGCCGTGTCGCTGACCGTGCACCTGCTGTTCGTGCTCGGCTACCGCGGCCTGGGACCTGCGGCGCCTGTGTTTGCCCTCGCCGAACCGGCGCCGATCGCCGTCACGATCCGCCCTCCCCCTCCGCCGGAACCGCCGCAACGCCTGGCGCCGCCGCAAACACCGGCCGCTTCCCGGCCCGCGCGCACCGCGCCCCGGAAAAAAATCATCGCCGTGCCAATAACGCCAAAAAAAGAAGCAGAGGCCCCCTTCATCGTCCAGCAGCCGGAAACGCCGCCCGAGGACGCCCCCAAATTCGACATGGAAGCCGCGCGCCGGATTGCACGCGAGAACGCGCATCTGCGCGATCCCGGCAAGGAGGGAACAGCGCTGGCGCAATTTCCGGAAGAACCGCTACAGACGGAATCGAAGCTGGCACGCGCCATCAGCAAGGCCAAGCGCCCGAATTGCAAGGACGGCATCCCGGGAGGCCTGCTGGCGCCGCTGTACCTGATGATGGACAAGAAAAACAGCGGCTGTAAATGGTGAACGCTTATTCGCCCTTGATCTGCAAAGCGCGCTCGTACAAGGCGTTCTTCTTGCGCCCCGTGATCTGCGCCGCCAGGTTCGCCGCCTGCTTCACGCTGCACTCGGTGAGCAGGATCTGCAGGATGCGCTCCGCTTCCGCATCCTGTTCGTCGGTCTCGGCCACCGCGCCTTCCACCAGCACGACGAACTCGCCGCGCTCGCGGTGCTGGTCGGCCTTCACCCAGGCCAGCGCCTCGCTCAGCGCGCAGCGGTGCACTTCCTCGAACAGCTTGGACAGCTCGCGCGCGAACACCACCTGGCGCGTCGGCTCGAAGGCCTCCATCAGGGCTTCGACGCAATCGACGATCCGGTGCGGCGCCTCGTAGAACACCAGGGTCGAGGCCTCGCGCACCAGGGGCGCCAGCGCCGCCTCGCGCTGCTTGGACTTGGCCGGCAGGAAGCCGACGAAGTGGAAGCGGTCGTTCACCAGCCCGCTCGCGGACAGCGCGGTAATCGCCGCCGACGGCCCCGGCAGCGGCACCACGTTCAGCCCGGCGTTGCGCACCGCATCGACGATGCGCGCGCCGGGGTCGGACACGGCCGGCGTGCCCGCATCGGAAACCAGGGCCACGCGCTGGCCCGCCTGCAGGCGTTCGACGATCTTGTCCGCCACCTCGCGCTCGTTGTGCTGGTGCGCGGCGATGGTCTGCTTGTTCAGGCCGAAGCGCTGCAGCAAGGCCCCCGTCTTGCGCGTGTCTTCACAGGCCACGACGTCGGCCAGCGCCAGCAGGTGCAGGGCGCGCAGCGTGATGTCGGTGACGTTGCCGATCGGTGTAGCCACGACATACAGCGTTGCGGTAGGATAGGACTGCTGGGCCGCCTCGCCCATGACGGGAAGCCGGGCGATGTCGATGGTCTGCTGTTCTGCCATAAAAAGAGGTTCCGATGCTGAAGAAGAATAATTTCAAGGGCCTGCGCGCCGCGATCACTGCCCTTGGCGCCATGAGCGTAGCAGGTTTGCTCACCGCCTGCGGCAGCACACCCTTGCCGCCCGATACCGGCTGCGGCGTGCCGGGCGGATTGTGCGCGCCCAGGGCGCCGGTGACAAGTGCGCCGCCTGTCGAACCAAGCTATACCCCGCCGCCCCCTGCCGACGCGGGCACGCGCACCAGTCCGGTCGAACTGCCGCCGCGCGCCGACGGCACAGCGGCCGCGCCGCTGGCCGGCGGTCCCGGCGCACGCATCGCGCTGCTGCTGCCGCTCGAATCGCAAGCCCTGGCGCAGCCGGCCGAAGCGCTGCGCGCCGGCTTCATGGCCGCCTGGGAACGCGACCGCGCGGGCGTCACGGTCAACGTGGTGTCCACCGGCGACTCCACCCAGGCCACGCTCGACGCCTACGCGCGCGCCGCCGACCAGAACGACATCGTGGTCGGCCCCCTGGCCCGTTCCGCCGTGGCCGCGCTGGCGTCCAGCGGCAGCCTCCGCAAACCAACGATTGCCCTCAATCACCCGCAAACCGGCGGCCCGCTGCCGCGCCAGATGCTGGTCATCGGCCTGTCGCTGGAAGACGAAGCGCGCCAGGTCGCCGACTGGGCCGCCGCCGAACAGCCGGGCGGCCGCGCCCTGATCGTCACCGGCCCGGCCGCCTGGCAGCAGCGCCTGTCCGGCGCCTTCGCCGCGCGCTGGTCGCAGCTGGGCAACACGCATGCGGTGGCCGAACTGCCGATCGCCGACGGCTATGTCGACGGCAATGCATTGGCCGACCTGCGCGCACGCCTGCAGGCCGAGCCGCCGCAGCTGGTCTATGCGGCGCTCGACGCGGTGCAGCTGCGCCAGGTGCGCAGCGCGCTCGGCACCTCGCTGCCGACCTACGGCACCGCCTCGGTCAACCCGGGCCGCGATCCCGGCGCCGCCGCGCCGGAGCTGGCCGGCGTGCGCATCCTCGACCTGCCCTGGGCCGTGCAGCCCGATCATCCTTCGGTCAGCGTCTATCCGCGCTGGAGCGGCAACGAGGGTGTCGACACCCAGCGTCTGTACGCGCTCGGCATCGACGCCTTCCGCATCGCGCGCGAGCTGGCCCTGCGCCCGGGCAGCGTGTTCGAGGTCGACGGCGTGACCGGCCGCCTGAAGATCGACATGGGCGGCGCCACGCCAAGCTTCCGCCGTGATGAAACCGGCGTCGTCTATCGCGACGGCGGCGTGTTCGAACAAGCGGCTTTCGGGCGCTGACATGTGGCTCGGGCGCCTGTCATTACGGCAGGCCCAGGGCCAGGACTGGGAACAGGCCGCCCTCGCCTACCTCAAGCGCCACAAGCTGACGCCGGTCGAGCAGAACTTCCGCTGCAAGGCCGGCGAAATCGACCTGATCATGCGCGACGGCGCTTCCCTGGTATTCGTCGAGGTGCGCCAGCGCAGCGGCGCCGGGCACGGCGGGGCCGCCGCCAGCATCACTCCCGCCAAGATCCGCCGCCTGACCCGGGCCGCCCAGGTCTACCTGTTGCGTTTTCCCGTCACTCCACCCTGCCGTTTCGACGTGATTGCCATCGACGGCGAGCGGATTTCCTGGCTGAAGGACGTGATCAACTGAGTCATTGAAATGTAAGCAATTTTTACCATCATTGCCCGCCCGTGCTTGCCACTGCACTATAATCGTCGGCTATGAACACTCAACGCATCCTCGCTCACTTCCAGGAGAGCGCCGACCTGAAGATGAAGTCGGCCGCGGCCCTGTCCCCATCCATTTCGCAGGCGGTCGAACTGATGTTCTCCGCTCTGTCCAACGGCAACAAGATCCTGGCATGCGGCAACGGCGGTTCCGCCGCCGACTGCCAGCACTTTGCTGCCGAACTCGTCGGGCGCTTCGAGCGCGAGCGCTTCCCGCTGCCGGCGATCGCACTGACCACCGATACCTCGATCATGACGGCGGTGGGCAACGACTACAGCTTCAAGGAGATCTTCTCGAAGCAGGTGCAGGCCTTCGGCCAGGCGGGCGACGTGCTGCTGGCGATTTCGACCTCGGGCAACTCGGCCAACGTGCTGGCGGCGGTCGAGGCGGCGCTGGAGCGCGAAATGCGCATCGTAGCCTTCACCGGCAAGGACGGTGGCGCGCTCGGCAAACTGCTGACCGACGCCGACGTGCACATCAATGTCCAGCATGCCCGCACCGCGCGCATCCAGGAAGTGCACCTGCTTGCCATTCACTGTATTTGCGACGGTATCGACGTCGCGCTGTTCGGAGGAGATGAGAATGCGTAATGCGCGCCGGCCCATGGCCGTGCTGTTGACCAAAGTTGTCCTGGGTTCCGCCCTGCTGGCTTCGCTGCAGGGCTGTGTCGCCCTGGTCGCGGGCGGCGCCGCCACCGGCGTGATGGCCTCGCTGGACCGCCGCACCCTGGGCATGCAGACCGAAGACAAATCGATCACGGTCAAGGCCGAGCTCAAGATGCCGCAGATCACCGGCGAGAACGGCCACGTCAACGTCACCAGCTACAACCGCCGCGTCCTGCTGACCGGCGAAGTGCGCGACGAAGCGATGAAGCAGGCGGTCGAGCGCGAAGTGCGCGCCATCGCCAACGTGGTCTCGGTGATCAACGAGCTGGAAATCGCCGGCCCGTCGAGCTACACCTCGCGTTCCAACGACGCGCTGATCACCACCAAGGTCAAGGCCAGCCTGGTCGACATGAAGACCGTGTCGGCGAACTCGTTCAAGGTCACGACCGAGCGCGGCGTGGTCTACCTGCAGGGTCTCGTCACCCCGCGCGAAGGCAATATCGCCGCCGACGTCGCCAAGGGCGTGTCGGGCGTGAACCGGGTCGTGAAGGTCTTCGAGTACATCAGCGAAGAAGACGTCAAGCTCCTGGACAAGAACGCCCAGCCGGCCCAATAAGCTGCAATGAGCGAAACCTGAAACAGCGGCAGGACTATAATGGTCCTGCCGTTTTTTTATCCGCATCGACCATGACCGCTCCTACCTCTTCCCGTTCCTGGGTCAAGCCTGCCGCCATCGCCGCGGTGGTGCTCGCGCTGGCCGGCGTCGGCTATGCCTCCTTCAGCAGCAGCACGCCGGCGCCCGACGTCACCTTCATCGGCATCGATGGCGAGAAGATCTCGACCGCTTCGCTGCGCGGCAAGGTGGTGATGGTGAACTTCTGGGCCACGTCCTGCGTCACCTGCGTCAAGGAGATGCCGGCGATGGTCGAGACCTACAACAAGTTCAAGGGACAGGGGCTGGAGTTCGTCGCCGTGGCGATGCAGTACGACCCGCCCAACTACGTGCTGAACTTCACCGAGACGCGCAAGCTGCCGTTCAAGGTGGCGATCGACTCCGCCGGCGACATCGCCAAACAGTTCGGCGACGTCAGCCTGACACCGACCACCTTCGTGATCGACAAGCAGGGGCGAATCATCAAGCGCTATGTCGGCGAGCCGGATTTTTCGCAGCTGCAGGCGCTGCTGCAAAAAGAACTGGCTGGTTAAGCCTTCGGATACAGCAGCATCTGGGTGCAGCGGAACAGGGCGATGGTCTTGCCGCTGGCCTGGTCGGTGACCGTCGCATCCCATACCTGGGTCGTGCGGCCGCAATGAACGGCCGTGGCGACGCAGGTGATCAATCCTTCGCGCGCGGTGCCCAGGTGGTTCGATTTCAGTTCGATGGTGGTGAAGCTCTGGGCGCCTTCCGGGAGGTTGCTGATGCAGCCGTAGCCGGCGCAGGTATCGGCCAGGGTCACGACGCTGCCGGCGTGCAGGTAGCCGTTGGGAGCCAGGTGGAAGGGTTCGACCTTCATCTCGGCCGCGACCTTGCCGGGGCTGACTTCGAGGATGCGGATGCCCAGGTGGCCGGGGAAGAAGGCGGAGCCGAACTGGTTGAAGGATTCGGGGGTGTGCTTGGTGGTCACGATGTGTCGCTCGTTAGTGCAAAAGCGGGATCGTACACGGTGTCGGTTGTTTACGCTGGAGGGTGCACTCGAATCTGTAGGCTGCTCTTCGAAACTTGGGTTCCGGCTTTCGCCGGAACGACGGTCTTAAGGCGGACCACTAGCGGTTGAGTCGTCGTTCCGGCGAAGGCCGGAACCTAAGTTCGCAGAACAGCCCGGAAATCTTAACGCCTCCGGCGCCCGCCCCCTTCCCCACGCCTCTGCCTCGCCGCCGCATTCTGCTGCTGCAACAAGGAATCCACCCTCTCCGACGCCTCGCGCGCCAGCTCCTGCGCCTGCTCGATACTCGGAAAGAACTCCGGCTCCCGATACCCCAGCCACGCATACGCCGAGTACATGCGGCAGGTATCCTCGACCTCCTGCAAGTTCATGTAGAACAGCTGCTGCGGATGCGGCGTCAGCTTGCACACCTTTTTCTTGGCCAGCGACAGCGCCCAGTGCTCCCAGGCGCTTTGCAGCATCGGCACCTTGGTCGAAATCGGCACCAGCGACAGCATGAACTTCTCCGCCACCGACAGCGGCAAGGTATCGAGCCATTCGGCGCGCTCGTTCTGCTCCTCGGTGATGCGCGGATAGAAGAAGCCGTCCGGTACGTCGATGTTGTGCACGAAGCGCTTGAGCAGCTTCACCAGCGAGGTCTCGCCGGTCACCGACGAGATCCGGTGCAGCTGCTCCAGCGAAGGCGCCACCGCGAAGCCGGTGGCCGGCACCGGCGGGATCTTTTCCTTCATCAGCGAGCGCATCACCGAATGCGTCTCGTCGTCGTAGCCCGCGACAAAGCCTTCCTCGTGCACGCCGTAGCGCCCTGCCCGGCCGGCGATCTGCTTGGCCAGCGCGGCGGAGATCTCTTCCTCCTCATAGCCGTTGTACTTGACTGCGGTGGTCATCACGATGCGCGCGATCGGCATGTTCAAGCCCATCGCCAGCGCATCGGTGCCGACCACGATGTCGGCCTGCCCTTCGCGGAAGCGTTCGGCCTGCGCGCGCCGCACCTCCGGCGACAGGTTGCCGTAGACGGTCGCCACCGACAGGCCCTTCTCGGTAATCATGTCGCGCCACATCAGCACGTCGCGCCGCGAGAAAGCGATCACCGCGTCGCCGCGGCGCAGGTTGGACAGCTTGCGCACAGGCGAATCTTCCATCGCCAGCGGCGCCATGCGCTTGAGGACGTGCACTTCGAGCGGCACTTCCAGGCGCTCGGCCAGGGCCTCGATCGCGCGCCGCGCTTCCGGGGCGCCGACCAGGTAGACGGTGGCTGCCGGGGCGCCGCACACGGCCGTGGTCCAGGCGGCGCCGCGGTCGCGGTCGGCCAGCATCTGGATCTCGTCGATCACGGCGACTTCGACCTGGCGCTTGGTGTCCAGCATCTCGACCGTGCTGGCCACGTGGGTCGCGCCTTCCGCCAGGCGGCGTTCCTCGCCGGTGATCAAGCTGACCTTGATCTCCTCGCCATGCGGACGGGCGGCCTGCAGGCGCTCGTAGTTTTCCAGTGCCAGCAGGCGCAGGGGCGCGAGATAGACGCCGCTGGAAGCCTTGGCCAGCGCTTCCATTGCGCGGTGGGTCTTGCCGGAGTTCGTGGGCCCAAGCAGCGCGATGAACTTGCGCGGCATGCGGCTGGCCACGTCGAAGGACTGCGGATACTCGGCCAGGTTGATGCTTTCCTTGGTGCGCGCGGCGTGGCGCTCTTCCTGCTCGCGTTCGACCGCATGGGTCAGACGCTGCGAAATGCGCTGGAACACGAATTCGGCCGGCTCGGAGGTTTCCAGCTCGTCGAGCACGTCGAGGAAGAGCATGGGGTTCCAGCCGAATTCGTCGGCGTCCTCGGCGATGTCCTGGACGAATTCCTCGGTCTCGGCATGCAGGCGCGCGATGGCGTCCTCAGAGGTGCGTTCCTCGATCAGCTCGCGGCGCGCCAGCAGGTCCATCTTGCGCCACTTGCTCGGCTTGGCCAGCACGCCGCGCGCCGGCACCAGGCGGTAGGGCACGCGCAGGCCTTCGTAGCGCACTTCGCCGGAGAAGCGCAGGAAAACGCGGCCTTCCATCTTGACCAGCTCGATGCCGCGGCGGCTGAGTGCGAGCTCGCGCTCCAGGTAAGCGTCGTCGTCTTCGGTGTTGTCGGAAGGGGGATGGTCTCGGTGCTCACTCATGGTCGTTTGAACGATGTCTTCTTGTTATCAACTATAGCGTGGATGCGGCGGGTACAGCGTTTCGATGCGGGGAGGAAAATCTACGCTATTTATTTTTCGCTACCCTAAAAACCGTCGTCCCCGCGAAGGCGGGGATCCAAGTTCTGCTTGCGTTAACGAAACGCTGACAAACTTGGATCCCCGCCTTCGCGGGGACGACGGGGACGCTAGCGAGTACTAGTCAGTGCTAACTAGTGCTAGCGGGGAGTCGAGCCGGAGACTCAGGCGGCGACGCCTGCGTCGTGCGCCTGCTGGTCTGCGTGGTAGGACGAACGCACCATCGCGCCCACTGCGGCGTGCACGAAGCCCATCTCGTAGGCCTTCTCTTCGAACATCTTGAAGGTGTCCGGGTGCACGTAGCGGCGCACCGGCAGGTGCGAGTTCGACGGCGCCAGGTACTGGCCAATGGTCAGCATGTCGATGTCGTGCTCGCGCATGTCGCGCATCACTTCCAGGATCTCTTCGTCGGTCTCGCCCAGGCCCACCATCAGGCCCGACTTGGTGACCGCGCTCGGGTACATCTTCTTGAAGTCGCGCAGCAGCACCAGCGAGTGCTTGTAGTCGGCGCCCGGGCGCGCTTCCTTGTACAGGCGCGGCACGGTTTCCAGGTTGTGGTTCATCACGTCCGGCAGGCCGTCGGCGAAGATGTTCAGGGCCTTTTCCAGGCGGCCGCGGAAGTCCGGCACCAGCACTTCGATCTTGGTGTTCGGCGACAGCGCGCGGGTCTTGGTGATGCACTCGACGAAGTGGCCGGCGCCGCCGTCACGCAGGTCGTCGCGGTCGACCGAGGTGATCACGACGTAGGACAGGCGCAGGTCGGCGATGGTCTTGGCCAGGTTGCCCGGCTCGTTGACGTCCAGCGGGTCCGGACGGCCATGGCCGACGTCGCAGAACGGGCAGCGGCGGGTGCACTTGTCGCCCATGATCATGAAGGTCGCGGTGCCCTTGCCGAAGCATTCGCCGATGTTCGGGCAGCTGGCTTCCTCGCACACCGTCACCAGGTTGTTGGCGCGCAGGATGTCCTTGATCTCGTAGAAACGCGAGGACGCGGTCGCCGCCTTCACGCGGATCCAGTCCGGCTTCTTCAGGCGCTCGGTCTCGGCGATCGGAATGATCTTGATCGGGATGCGCGACGTCTTGCTGGCGCCCTTCTGCTTTTCGCTGGCGTTGTAGGCGGAGGCGGCGGCGTTGCCGTTATCGATTTCGGAAGTCATTGGCGTATGCCCTCAGGGCGTTCAGTTGGTTTGTTCGGTGACGGGCTCGGTGCTGCCGAGGTCGCTGGTGGCCAGCTGGCGCACCAGTTCGCGCGCCAAAGCCTGCTGGACGTCGGCCAGCGGCGCTTCGACGCCCATGGTGCGCATGTCGACCGTGGCCAGGCCGGAATAACCGCAGGGGTTGATCCACGTGAACGGCGCCAGGTCCATGGCCACGTTCAGCGACACGCCATGGTAGGTGCAGCCGTTGCCGCGCACTTTCAGGCCGAGCGCGGCGATCTTGGCGCCCTTGCGCGGACCGTCCGCCATGTAGATGCCGGGTGCGCCCGCGACGCGTTCACCCGCAAGATTATACGCCGCCAGCACATCAATCACCGCTTGTTCGATTTTCGCAACAAATTGGCGGGCGTACAGCTTGCCGCCCGGCTTGTTGCGGCGCAGATCCATGAGCAAATAGATAACGACCTGGCCGGGACCGTGGAAAGTCACTTCGCCGCCGCGGTCGGTCTGCACCACCGGGACGTCGTGCGGCGCCAGCACGTGAGCGCGGTCGGCGCCCAGGCCCAGGGTGAAGACGGGCGGGTGCTCGACGATCCACAGCTCGTCCTGGGTGTCCGGCGTGCGCGCATCGGTGAAGGCGCGCATGGCGGCGAAAGTGGGTTCGTACTCGGCGCGGCCGAGCTCGCGGATGATCGGCGTGGCGGGACGGGGCGTTGACATGAAGGTATCAAGCGAAAATATGGACGGCCCCGTCATTATAAGCCAGCGCGATCCCTTGCGCCGACGGGGTCGCTTTCCTGGCCTGATCCTTTAGAGAACCATCTTCACCATGTGGTGCGAGGACAGGGCGCGATAGACGTCGTCCAGCATCTCGCGGCTGGTGGCGCGCACGATGCAGGTCAGGCCCGTGTAGTTGCCCTTGGCGGAAGGACGGCTCTGCAGCTTGCCTTCATGGAAAGTCGGGTCGTATTTGGCCACGACCTCGATGATCGTCGCGGCGAAATCCGCGTGCGTCGCGCCCATCACCTTGATCGGGAAGTCGCTCGGGTATTCGATGAGGGATTCTTTCGGGTCCATGGTCCTAGTCCTGTCTTTAAAGGGTGGCATTGTAGCCAAACCCATAGATGGTGCTGGATTGGCGAAAAAAAAGGCCGGCTGATTGCCGGCCTGAACTATTCCCATTCCTTGGGGGACATAGCGGGACATACACATCGCTTTGGACCGGGAGGACAGCCCGCCGCGATGAGTCAACTGTAGCGAAACAGTTCCCGCAACTCGACCGGGATGTGACGAGCTGCAGTTTTCGCGGCATGAACGGGAAAACTGGGCCTGGCACGCTTGCGCGCTCTCAAGCCACCACGCATGCGCAACCCTAGAGTGGAAGCTTGCCAAAGGAGCCAGACATCATGATGCGCGCATTGATCCTCAAGGGCGATCCCACCTCGCACGGCGGCGAAGTCCTCGAAGGGAACGAATTCATCCGGGTCAACGGCCGGCCGGTCGCCCAGCGCGGGCACATGACTTCCTGCCCCCGGTGCGGCGGCGAATTCCCCATCGTCGAGGGCATCCGCTCGCACAGCATCGGCGGCATCGGCGCCGCGCTGGAAGGCATGAAGACAGGCTGCGGCGCCGAGCTGATCGCGACCACGACCGCCGGCTGCATGCTGCTCGACGACGGCGCGGGCAGGGAGGGCGGCTAGGCGCGGCTGCGCTTCAGCGGTCCTGGTGGCGTCCGCGCCCTTCGTCACGCCCTGCGTCGGTATATCCACGCTGTTCGTTGCGGGCGCGGGCCGCTGCGGGCACCGGGGACGACTCGGCCTGCATCGGCATGGCGCGCGGCGGCGGGGCGACGGCCTGGGGCGGCGGCATGCTCGGACGTGGTGGCGGAGCGACGGCCTGGGGTGGCGGCATGCTCGGGCGTGGAGGCGGAACCGCCGCCTGGAGCGGCGCCATCTGCGCAGGCGGGGGCGCAGCTTGCGCGACCGGTGCGGGCGCTGCCTGCACCATGGGCGCCGGCATCGCGGCCGGCTGCGGACGCTGGCGACGGCTCTCGAAAGCGCTGCGTGCCTCGTCGCGTCCGCTCTCACGTCCGCTTTCGCGCCAGTTTTCGCGCCCGTCGTCGTCGCGCTCCATGCGCTGCCAGCTGCGGACCGGCGCCGGTTGGCGCTGCGTCACCGGCGGCTGCGCAGCCGGCGGGACAGGGGCCACCAGCGGCGCAGGGGCGGGGAGAGGAGCGGGCGCCGGCGTGACGATGCGTCCCTGCTGCGCGAAGCCGGAGACCGGCGCGGCGCTCGTCGATTGCTGCTGCGGATGCGTCGACAGCACAGGCGGACGCTGGCCGCGGGCGTAGCGTTCGCGCTCGCGCTCGCGCTCGCGGCCATTTTCGCGGGCCTCGCGCTCGGCTTCCCAGCGCTGGCGCTCGGAACGATCACGCTCGAGCCGGTCCAGGCCGGTGCGCTCGCGCACAGCCAGCGGCGGCGGCGGGGCGCCGGTGGCAGTCCCGGGCGCCACCAGCGGCGGGGTAGTCGCCTTCGGCAGGCTCGACACCACGACCGGGCCGCGCTGGCCGAACTGGGCCTGCGGAACCACGGTCAGGCCGCGATGCCGGTAATCCGGGCGGCGGTCCGGCCCGGTCTGGTCGCGCGTGCGCCAGCCATGCGAATTCAGGCGGCGCAGGCGCTCGTCCGACAGGCGGTAGCCCGGCACGAAGCGGTCATGCGGCCCGAGCGGATACCAGCCCTGGGCCGGCATCCGGCGCGAATGGAAGTGCAGGTTCCAGTCGCCGCCGCCGACCCAGCCCACCAGGGCCGGCGCCCACACCGGGCGGTGCTTGTGGCGGCCGGGCGCCCAGGCCCAGCGGTTTTTTACGTGCACCCAGCGGCCGTAGTGGAAGGGCGCATAGCCCCAGGGCGCGTTGTCGACCCAGGTCCAGCCCCAGGGCGCGATCCAGGTCCAGCGGCCGTCGCGGTAGGGCACCCAGCCGGCGGCCACGCTCGGTATCCACAGGTGGCCGTAGTCCGGATCCTGGCTCCAGCTGCCGTAGCGGTCCAGCTCTTCGTAGCCGGTCATCTCGGTGGTGACGTAGCGCGCGGAGACCGCGCTGTCCTGCTGCCTGTCGCGTCTGAGCGACCAGTCGTCGAAGACGTCGCGGCGCGCCTGCAAGGTGCGCACGTCGTCCTCGCGCACCTCGGCGCTGCGGCCGGCACGCACCAGCAGGCTGGCGCCGGCGCCTTCGACCTGGGCCTCGCCGTCGAACACGCTGACCAGGCTGGTGTCGCGCACGCGCTCGGCGTCCACGCGCAGGCGGCCCGGGCGGTTCATCCGGACGCGCGCCTGCGGCGTCGTGAGTTCGAATTCCGGCGCCACGTCCTCGCTCACGATGCGCACGCTGGCGCTGCCGTAGTGCAGGCGCAGGCGCAGGCTGTCGTCGTCCAGCTCGGTCACTTCGAGGGAGCTGTCGCCGTCCAGGCGCACCGAGGTCGAGCCGATGCGCAGCTCGGTGCGCGCGCCGGGCGCGGTGGTGACCAGGTTGCGCGAGGTGACCGGCCAGTTGACCAGGGCGTCGCTGGCGGCTTCGCCGACCTCGCCGTTGATGGTGACCTTGCCCTGGGTCAGCGACACGCGGCCGACGCGGCCGGGCGGCTCGGTCTCGAGCAGGTCGTCCTGCGCCACCGCGAGCGTGGAAAACACCGCCAGGGCAAGCGCGGCAGCGGTCTTGGTCAAACGGATGGTCATGGCGGGCTCCAGCGAAAACGCGGACGGAAGGTGTCCACCTGATTACAACGCAGGCGCTGTTTCAGGGACAACAGGCGTTACAGAAAGTTGCACCTGGATCGTGACAGAAACCCGCGCGCGTCACAATCGCGCCATCTTCATCAAGCCGGCTGGCCGCCGCGCTTGACGAAGAACAGCATCGAACCGATCACCATGAGCACCGCGCCGAAGACGCGGTTCTGCAGCTGCATGGCGCGCGGATCGCGCAGGAAGCGCTGCATCGAGGCCGCCAGGGCGGCGTAGCCGTGCATCACGATGGAGTCGATGGTGATCATGGTCACACCGAGGATCGCCAGCTGGGTCAGCAGCGGCGCATCTTTCGAGATGAACTGCGGCAGCACCGCCACCATGAAGATGATGCCCTTGGGATTGGTGGCATTGGTCAGGAAGCCCGTCAATACACGCTTGCCGAGGGAAGGGTGGGCTTCCAGGCCTTCGGTGCTGGCCATCGGGCCGCTCGACGGCGCTGCGCGCCACTGGGCGATGCCCAGGTAGATCAGGTAGAGCGCGCCGACCACCTTTACCACCGTGAAGGCCAGCGAGGAAGCCAGCAGCAGGGAGCCCACGCCGGCGCCGGCGATGATCAGCACCAGGATCAGGCCCAGCTGCAATCCCAGCACGGTGCCGCTGGCTTTCTTGAGGCCGTAGGCGAGGCCGTGCGACATCGACAGCACGGCGCCGGAGCCGGGCGAAATGGCGATCAGGGTACCGGCGATGACGAAGGCGATCCAGGTAGCGAAGCTCATGCTGCGACGGGAGAAAAGGGGAACGGAGTGAAGGGGGATAATACAGCGGGGAGGCGAAACCAGCTAGCGCGCGCGGCCGCCATGGAGCGGGGCCGCGGCGCGAGCCGTGGGGTAATGCTTACTTCTTCTTCGGATTGACGGCGGCCTTCAGGGTGGCGCCGGCAGCGAAGCGCGGGGTCTTCGACGCAGCAATCTTGATCACTTCGCCGGTGGCCGGGTTGCGGCCCTTGCGTGCGGCGCGCTTGGTCACCGAGAAGGTGCCGAAGCCGGTGATGCCGACCGTGTCGCCCTTTTTCAGGCGCTCGGTGATGATCTCGATGATGGTGTTCACAGCGTCGTTTGCGGCAGCGCCGGACATCTCGGTGCGCTTCGCGAATTCCGCGATCAGTTCGCCTTTTTTCATAGGTCCCTCCGGGGTTAAAAGAGCGGGAAGATTAGCATAAATATTGCTCTGTGTAATCTCGCTCTCCCGAAGGAGGCCTTATGCGGCGCTGGTTTCTGCCATCGGGCCACCCAAACGGTTGCGCAAGGCGGCATTAATCAGGGTCTGGTAGCCGGTGCCGCAGCGCTCGGACAGGTTGCGGAATTCCTTCAGCACTTCGTCGTCGAGGTAAATCGTGATGCGGGTCTTGCGTTTGGGCGGACGGCTACGGCGAACCGGTGCTGCTTGCAGGGTCGAATCGGTGTTCATGGCATCTCCTTCATTGGACGAGGCTGCAGTACCGCAGCCCACTGCTCGCACTATACGTATGCCAGCGTCGAGCTGCCCATCAAAAGCGACGAGATGCAGATTTCCGGGACTGGAATGCAAAAAGCCGCGCTGAACCGTGCGACTGGCCCCCTGTCGTCGGTTAATATCATGTGAATTTGACATTTCGGGAGCATGACTCATGGCTGGGGGAAGTTTGCTGGCACTACTGGACGACATTGCGAGCGTCCTCGACGACGTAACGGTGATGAGCAAGGTCGCCGCCAAGAAGACAGCCGGCGTGCTGGGCGACGACCTGGCGCTCAATGCCCAGCAGGTGACCGGCGTCAACGCCGACCGCGAGCTGCCGGTGGTGTGGGCGGTCGCCAAGGGCTCGCTCAAGAACAAGGCGATCCTGGTGCCGGCGGCGCTGGCCATCTCGGCCTTCGTTCCCTGGCTGATCACGCCGCTCCTGATGATCGGCGGCGCCTTCCTGTGCTACGAAGGCTTCGAGAAGCTGGCGCATAAATACCTGCACAGCAAGGCGGAGGACGAGCAGCACCACGCCGAACACGTGGCGGCCCTGTCCGACCCGGCGGTCGACCTGTGCGAGGTCGAAAAGGACAAGATCAAGGGCGCGATCCGCACCGACTTCATCCTGTCGGCGGAAATCATCGTGATTTCCCTGGGCACCGTGGCAGGCGCCCCGTTCGGCCAGCAGGTGGCGGTACTGGTCGCGATCGCGCTGGCGATGACGGTGGGCGTGTACGGCCTGGTGGCGGGCATCGTCAAGCTGGACGACGCCGGCCTCTACCTGAGCCGCAAGGCGAGCAGCGCCGCACAAGGCCTCGGCAAGCTGCTGCTGGCGCTGGCGCCCAGGCTGATGAAATTCCTGTCGGTGGTCGGCACCGCGGCCATGTTCATGGTCGGCGGCGGCATCGTCGCCCACTCGCTGCCGGCGCTGCACCACTTCTCGGAAGGCGTGGCGCACTCGGTGGAAGGCGTGCCCGCCATTGGCGGCGTGCTGGCGGCGATCGCCCCGACCGTGGTCGACGCCCTGGCCGGCGTGCTGATCGGCGCCGCCGTGCTGCTGGTGGTGACCATCGTGCAGCGCATGCGCGGCAAAAAGGCTGCCGCTCGTTAATTAAGCAGCAGTCTACGCAAACAGCGTCGGCGGCTAGACTGCCGACGCGTTCAGTTTCCCCAGCCGCAAGGCCGCCATCCCATCCCTCACCGCCCACGCCAGCGCGCCCAGCGCCATCGCAGTAAGCACCCAGCTCCCCCATCCATGATCGACCGCCGCCAGCCCGGCCGGCAAGCCGCGCCAGGCCAGCAGCGCCTGCCCGGTCAGCACATACATCGCGCCCAGGTTCATGAACAGGAACAGGTGCAGCACCCGCTCCGTCACCGGCAGCACGCGCACATCGCCCTCGATCACCAGGTCGCGCGCCGACACCAGCACTTCCAGGACGAGCAGCGCCACGATCCACCACACGAAGGGACCGTGCCACTCCCACCAGGCCAGCGACAGGAACAGCAGCGCGAACAGCAGTTCGCGCGCGCTGTGCATCCTTTCCTCGCCGGCCGCTTCCGGCCGCGAGGGCAGCCTGGCCAGCAGCTCGTGGTTGAGGAACACGTCGATGCCGCCGATCACGCCGTGAACAATTAACGCATAGACATACGGCGGCACGTTTTTTCCTTCTGTTCTAGACTTTGTAGGTCTCGCTGCGGCGGCTCAGCATGGCGCCGACGGCCAGTCCGATGGCGAAGCCGCCGTAGACCACGGCCAGCGAGGGCTTGGACAGGCGCTTCTCGTAGCCCGGGTGCAGCGGCTTGGGCGTGATCTTGTAGTCGGTGAAGGCGGCCAGGGCCGAGGTCGCGGCGGCCGCGGCCATGGTGCCGACCGGGCTCTTCTTGTCCAGCACGGTGCCCGCGAAGCGCTCGAACACGAAGGACCAGAAGGTGGCGCTGGCGTGGTGGATCAGGTAGCCGGGCACGGTGTAGCGCAGCGACAGGCCGTCGCGGTGCGCCGCTTTCTCGCCGTGGACGTAGTGGCTGACCGCGTTGGTGGGCGCGTACGGGCTGCCGGTTTCCTTCTTGCCCATCAGGGCCAGCGCCGCGGTCGAGAGAATGCTGGATGCGGTGCCGGATACCAGGGCGCGCTGTAATGCCGAGTTTTGCATGGGACCCTCTTCTTGATGACGTGAAAGGAAGCATGGATGCGGATCTTGCTGACGGGAGCAAGCGGTTTCATCGGACAGCACCTGCTGCAGGCGCTGCTGGCCGAAGGCCACCAGGTCGTGTGCGCAATGAGGAAGCCAAAAAGCGACAGCGATCCGCGCATCACGACTATCCATGCTGACTTCGCCAACGATACCGAACAATCCACCTGGCTGGCGCGCTTGTCGGGCATCGACGCCGTGATCAACACGGTCGGCATCTTCCGCGAGAGCGGCAGCCAGACCTTCGAGCGCCTGCATACGGAAACCCCGCGCGCCCTGTTCGCGGCCTGCGCCGAATCGCACGAGGTGCAGATGGTGATCCAGCTGTCGGCGCTGGGCGCCGACCACGAAGCACAGACGCGCTATCACCTGTCCAAGAAGGCGGCGGACGACTACCTGGCCTCGCTTCCCGTGCGCGCCTGGATCGTCCAGCCCTCGCTGGTCTACGGCCCGGAAGGCGCCAGCGCGCGCGCCTTCCGCACCCTGGCCAGCATGCCCTTCACCCTGCGTTTCGGCAGCGCTCCCCAGCTGGTGCAACCCATCCACATCGACGACCTGGTGGCCGCCATTGCCGGCCTGCTCAGGCATCGCCTGACGATTCCACCGGAACAGGGCACGGCCATGCGCGTGCCGCTGGTGGGGCCGCAGGCCATGCCCTTCACCGACTACCTGGCGGCGCTGCGCAAGGCCATGGGCATGGGCCGCCTGCACGTGCTGCCGGTTCCCGGTCCACTGGCGCGCCTGGCGGCCAAGGCGGGGCGCCTGCTGCCCGGCGCGCTGCTGGACGAGGACGCCCTCAGCATGCTGGACCGCGGCAACACGGGCGATCCTTCGCTGGCCACGCGCCTGATCGGCCACCCGCCGCGCCCCGTCTCGCAGTTCATCACCAACCCGGGCGCGGAACGCACGCGCGCCAAACTGGGATGGCTGCTGCCCGTCTTGCGATACAGCATCGCGGCGGTGTGGATCCTGACGGCCATCGTGTCCTACGGCCTGTATCCGGTCGAGGACAGCTATGCCTTGCTCGCGCGCAGCGGCATTCCGGAAGCGCTGCAGCCGCTGATGCTGTACGGCGCCGCAACCTTCGACCTGATCCTGGGCCTGGGCATCCTGTTCCTGGGACGGCGGCGCTGGCTGTGGCTGGCGCAGCTGGCCCTGATCGGTTTTTATACGGTCGTCATCGCCTTCAAGCTGCCGGAATTCCTGCTCCACCCTTATGGGCCGCTGACCAAGAACCTGCCCATGCTCGCGGCCATCTGGCTGCTCTACGAACTGGAGGAAAAGTAGATGGAATACGTCGTCGTGAAGTGGCTGCACATCCTGTCCTCGACCTTCCTGTTCGGCACCGGCATCGGCTCGGCCTGGTACATGCTGTTCGCCAACGTCAGCCGCGACGTGCGCGCCATCGCCGTGGTCGCCAAGTACGTGGTCGTCGCCGACTGGCTGTTCACCGCCACCACGGCCATCCTCCAGCCGGCTACCGGCTTCTACATGATCCACCTGGCCGGCTATCCGCTGCACAGCAAGTGGATCATGTGGTCGCTCGCCCTGTACGTGATCGCGGGCGCCTGCTGGCTGCCGGTGGTGTGGCTGCAGATCCGCATGCGCGACATGGCGGCGGAAGCGGCCAGGGCAGGCGGCGAGTTGCCGCCGCTGTACTGGCGCTATTTCCGGATCTGGGTCACGCTCGGGGTGCCGGCCTTCCTGGCCTTCGTGGTGATCTTCTGGCTGATGGTAGCCAAACCGATGTAGTGCTAGCTTTTCCTCAACCGAGAAAGGAATACCGATGCGGGCTTACCAAATACTTCCTGGCGCAAACATCGACGGTCTGCAATGCGTCGACTATCCGGACCGCGAGCTGGGAGCGGGCGAAGTCCGTATTCGCATGCACGCCGTCTCGCTGAACTACCGCGACTTGATGGTGGCGAGCGGCAACTACCTGGTTACCGTCGACGATCCGATCATCCCCTGTTCGGACGGCGCCGGCGAGGTGCTGGCCACCGGCCCCGGCGTCACCCGGGTCCAGAAGGGCGACCGCGTGGCCGGGTCCTTCTTTCCGCTCTGGCTGGATGGTGCGCCCAGTCCGGAAAAGATCCGCCATGCCCTGGGCGGCGACATCGACGGCATGCTGGCCGAGGAGGTCATCCTGCACGAGGATGCGCTGGCCAGGATTCCTCCCGGCCTGGACTTCCTCGAAGCGGCGACCATGCCCTGCGCGGCGGTCACGGCCTGGAATGCGATCTTCGTGTCGAGCAATCACATCAAGCCGGGCGATACGGTATTACTGCTGGGCACGGGCGGCGTCTCCATCCTCGGCCTGCAGCTGGCCAGGGCGGCCGGCCTGCGCACCATCGTCACCTCCTCGAGCGACGACAAGCTGGCGCGGGCGCGCGAACTGGGCGCCCACCACACCATCAACTACCGCAGCATTCCCGAGTGGCATGACGAAGTCCTGCACCTGACCCACAACATGGGCGCCAACGTCGTGCTGGAAGTGGGCGGGCAGGGGACGGTGAACCGCTCGGTGTCGGCGGCCGCGATGGGCGGCACCATCGCCATCATCGGCGGCGTGAGCGGTTTCGGCGGCGAAGTGAATCCGGCCTCGCTGCTGGCCACGGCCAAGCGCATGGTCGGCATCTACGTCGGCAGCCGCACCATGCTGGAAGACGTGATGCGCTTCGCCGACACCACGGGCGTCAAGCCGGTGATCGACCGCGTGTTCCCGTTTTCCCAAGCCCAGGAAGCCTACCGCTACATGGAATCGGGCTCGCACTTCGGCAAGGTGGTGATCGACGTCACCGACCGCAGCTGATTATTTTTTCAGCGGCACCAGTTCGATCTCGAACAGCTTGGGCCACAGCTTGCCGGTGACGAACAGGCGCTGGCTCTTGCCATCCCAGGCGATGCCATTGAGCACGGCGTCGGGACTGCTGGTGCCGCGCTGGTCCTTCGGCAGCAGGCCGGTCAGGTTGATCCAGCCGATCACCTTGCCGCTGTCCTTGTCGATGCGGGCGATGACGTCGGTGCCCCAGATATTCGAATACAGCTCGCCGCCGACCACTTCCAGCTCGTTGAGCTGGTTGATCGGCGTGCCTTCGGCAGTCACCTGGATGCGGCGCAGTTCCTTCATCGTCCTGGCGTCGAGGATGCGGATGAAAGAGCTGCCGTCGCTCATGTACAGGTGTTTGGCGTCGTTCGCCAGGCCCCAGCCTTCGCCCACGTACTCGAACTTCTGCTTCAGCTTGAAGCTTTTCAGGTCGAACACATAGCCCACCTGCGAGGTCCAGGTCAGGCCGATCAGCTGGTTGCCGACCGCGGTCGCTCCCTCGCCGAACACCTCGGGCGGCAAGTCCTGCTTCTGGACCACCTTGCCGCTCTTGAGTTCGACCTTGCGGATCGAGGACTTGCCGTTCTGGCCGGTGCTTTCGTACAGGTAACCATCGCGGAAGAACAAGCCCTGGGTGAAGGCTTGCGGATCGTGGGGGTAAGTGTTCTTGACGACGAATCCGTAGACCGGAATGGCAGCCTGCGCGGCGCTGGCCAGCGCGGAGGCGAGGGCAAGAGTGGTGAACTGTTTCAGCATGGCGTGCTCGGGAATGGCGGCAGGTGACTGTATCACACGTAGGCCAGCATCCGCCCGCAAGTGATCACGGCGATCCACAGCAGCAGCGACAGCGCCGCCTGCAGCCTGGCCCAGGCTGGGATGCCGTCCCGCCATTCGGCGGCGCGGCGGTAGGGACCGAGATGGAACAGCAGGGCGTTCACCCCCGCCGCGGCGATCAGGCACAGCTTGAGCAGGAAGACGGGATTGCCCAGCATCTCGATCGGCTGGGTGGAAAACATCAGCAGCCCGGTCGGCACCACCAGCAAGAGGCTGCCCACCGACCAGGGCAGCAGGTGGCGCGCCAGCGCCTGGACCGGCAAGTCACGGCCGAAGCCGAGCACGCGCAGGTCGAACATCGCCACCGCGCCCACCAGCACGGCAAAACCGAGGATGTGCGCGGTCTCGACGATGGGATAGAGCCAGGCGTGGCCGCGCATGGCGGCCGCCACCGGTGTGGACGCGACCCAGGCGGCCGCGTCCTGGTAGGGCATCAGCGCAGCTCCGTGGTCTTGCTGCCGATGGTGATGCGTTCGGCGCGCAATTCGTCCGGTTTGTTGCGGTTCTGGTAGCCCACCACGGTGGCCTTGCCGCCGGTGGCCAGCATGTCCTTGGCCAGGCCCCGGTTTTCCATTCGTCCCGGCGGCGCCAGCACCACCAGCCAGGTCTTGTCGGCCGTCTTCAGGCGCACGTAGCCGTGCGGCTGCATGTAGCCGGATTCCTCGATCGTGCCGGTCAGCTGCAGTGGCTTGTCGGCATCGTATTCGCTCCATCCATGGTGGGCGGAAGCGGTGGCGGCCACCAACGTGGCCAGCAGGAACAGACGTTTCATGGGCACACTCCGGTTGAGGACAGTGCCGACGATTGTACGCCCGTTATTCACTCATGCGCACGAAGTACGCCCAGGTTGTCCAGGTAGTCGCCGGCGGGCCGGGCCACCACGATCTCGCCCTGCGCCACGGAAATGTCGACCAGGGCGCGGATGTTGATGTCGTGCGTCACCAGCACGAGGTTGGCCTTGCCCGCATAGTCCCCGGTCCTGGCCTGCACCTCGGCCACCTTGGCGCGGCGGCGTCCGTCGTCGTCGTTGAACATCGAATCGAGCATGGGGGCCGGCTCGGCCTTGCCGAACACCAGGCGGGCGGTGTCCAGGCAGCGGCACCAGCGGCTCGACAGCACCGCGCCGATGGGAATGCCGTGGCTGCGCAAGGCGTCGCCGATGCGGCGCGAGTCGCGCCGGCCGGCCTCGGACAGGTTGCGCTGGGTCGCGCAGCGCTCCAGCACGAAGCCGGGCGGATCGCCGATGCCGGGATCGGTGGCGGCGTGGCGGATCAGCAGCACATGGCCGCCTGCGCGCAAGCGCTGCCACAAGGCAGTCTCCGCTGGCGCTGCGCGCAGGGGAAAGCTGGCGGCGGCCAGCAGCGCCAGGAAGGGTCGTCGTTGCATGTCTGCCTCGTTCGGCAAGCGATGCCGGATTATCGCGCCGCCGTGCTTCGGAAGGGCGCACGCTTTTGCATGCGCATGGCGTGTACACTGCCTGGATAGCCGAAACGGGGAGAACAGCATGCTGATGCAACGCTCGGCAACCGGCGCCGACCTGGCAGCGCTGTGGGAGCTGCGCACCCGCGCGGTGCGCGCCACCTGCGCCTCGCATTATCCGCCCGACGTGATCGAGACCTGGTGTGCCACGCGGCCGCCCGCCGCGCTGCCGCTGCGGGTACGGGCCGGCGGGGCCGTGGTGGCGGAAGAAAACGGACAGGTGATCGGCTACGCCATCCTCAACCAGGACACGGGCGAGGTCGATGCCGCCTTCGTGGAGCCCGCGCACCAGGGCCGCGGCATCGCCCTCCGGCTGATGCGCGAACTGGAAACCATGGCGCGGCTGCGCGGCCTGGCGCGCATGTTCCTGTCCGCATCGCTCAACGCGGTGCCGTTCTACGAGCGCGCGGGCTTTGTCCCGGTGCGCGAAGAGGTCTATCCGCATCGCAGCGGAATCGGGATCCGTTCGGTGTTCATGGAAAAACGCTTGCCGCAGCACGCATAGACCGCCTTATGCAGGATGGCTGGACCGCCGGCAGCGGCCACCCTACACTGGCGGTCCTGCCACCTGATTCGAGCGCCATGCCCCGCCTGCCGACCCCTGCCGCCATCCTGCTTGCCGCCATCCTTCCTTGCCTGCCGGCGCAGGCCGCGTGCGATCGCGTGGCGGCGGACCTGGACAGCATGACGAGCGCCGACCAGGCGCTGCGCAAGCGCATCAACCACCTGGAGGGAAAGACGCCGGCCCAGGAGAAGCTGATGGAGCATATCCGCATCGTCGACCGCGAGAACACGCGGCGCCTGAAGGCCATCGTCGCGCAATGCGGCTGGCCGACCAAGGCGAAATACGGGGAGCAGGCGGCCGGCGCGGCCTGGCTGCTGGCCCAGCACGCCGATCATGACCTGCCCTTCCAGCGGCAGGCGCTGGCGCTGATCGAACAGGCGGCGGCCGACAGCGGGCAGCCGCCGGACCAGCTGTTCGCGCTGTTGTCCGACCGCGTCGCGGTCGCCGAAGGGCGTCCCCAGCGCTACGGCACCCAGCTGATGGCGCCGGCCGGCAAGCCCTGCGCCTACGATTTCCAGCCGATGGACGACCGCGCCAAGGTGGAGGAGCGGCGCAAGGCGATGCGCATGCCGCCGCTCGAGGACTACCGCAGGATCCTGCTGCAGATGCAGCACTGCCCGATCGACGTGGTCACCGGCAGGCCGAACGACGACTACCATTACGCTCCGCCGATCGGGGCCGGCCGTTAAATCACGGGAATCGGGTTCGCGGCAATGTAGGCGTTGAACTCGTTGACCAGCTGGTGCTCGTTCGGACCGGCGTTGTTCCGCATCGGCTGGGCGGATTCGACCACCACTTCTTCCTTGTCTCCCGCCAGCGCGGCCATGGTCTGCTCGATGAAGGCGGCCAGCGGCATGGCGCGCGGGTCGTCGCTCTTGACGATCAGGTCGGTGTTCACCCAGGGCGGGGCGATTTCCTGCAGCCTGACCGAGGTGTCGCGCAGCATGAAGCGCTGCGACAGCGTGTACGAGTGCAGGGCCGCCTTGGTGGCCGAGTAGACGGCGGTCGAGGCCAGCGGCACATAGGCCAGCACCGAGGTGTTGTTGATGATGGTGGCGCGCGGCTGCTGCTTGAGGTGTTCGATCAGGGCGGAACTCATGCGGATCGGGCCGAGCAGGTTGGTCGTGACGGTGGACAGCATGGTGTCTTCGTCGATCGCGCCGGCCGCATCGTCGAAGGGCATGATCCCGGCGTTGTTGACCAGGACGTTCAGCTTGGGGAAATCCCGGGTCAGCTGGGCGGCGACGCGGCGAATGGCGGCCGGATCGGCGATGTCGAGTTCGACGGCGTGCATGCCGGGGTTGGCCTCGACCACCTCGTCCAGCAGCGCCTTGCGGCGGCCCGCGATGATGACGGTGTTGCCCAGCTTGTGGAAGGCTTCGGCCAGGCCGCGGCCGATGCCCGAGGCGCCGCCGGTGATGAGGATGGTGTTGTCGGTAAGTTGCATGCTGTTCTCCGTGTGGGTTGTTGATGTGAACCAGTCTACGGAGGGCAAACATGTCTCGTTGGTCGAATATCCCTCGAATTCGGACATTGTCGCCAGCGTTTGAGCGTCGTTCACGCGAAGGCGGGAACCCAAGTTTCCCTGCGCTGCTAATAACGCCTGAAGTATCGCTACCACTGAGCGACGAACTTAGGTTCCCGCCTGCGCGGGAACGACGATCCAAGGCCGCGTAAACAAAAACGGCGTGCATCGCTGCACGCCGTTGACGACTTCGATCGATGATCAGATGAAGGTAAAGGTCATCTCTTCCGGCAGGCGCGACTTCGGCAGGTGCGCATTGAAGTCGGCCTCGGACGAATACCCGAAGCTCACCAGCACCAGGCTGGCCAGCCCTTTCTCGTTCAGCCCGAACTCCGCGTCGAGGATCTTCTGGTCGAAGCCTTCCATCGGCGTGGCGTCGATGCCGAGGGTGGCCGCGCCCAGCAGGGCGGTGCCCAGCGCCAGGTAGACCTGCTTTTCCAGCCACTGGGCGACGTCCTTGCCGCCGTAGCGATGCTGGTGCACGTAGCCGCGGCGGCCCGCGTCCTGGCCGGCGCGCGCGGCGGCGTCGCGGAAGCGGCCGTCGCGTGCTTCCTGCTCGAGCAGATTGTTCAGGTGCGCTTCATCCATGTCGATGCGCGAGCACAGCACGATCACGTGCGAGGCATCCTGGATCTTTGCCGCGTTGTAGGAATAACCACCCTGCGCCGCCTTGGCGATGCGGGCGCGCCCTTCCGGCGTATTGGCGACGATGAAGTGCCAGGGCTGCGAATTCACCGACGAGGGGCTGTGGCGCAGCAGGCTGTACACCTTCTGCATCACGTCTTCGGGGATGCGGCGCTGCGCGTCGTAGGCTTTGGCGGTATGGCGCTCCTTGGCGGCCGACAGAATATCCATGCGTTGGTCCTTGCTACAAAAAGAAAATGGTAAGCGATCTGGCGATTACGCGTAGGCGAGCACGATTTTCCCGTGCGCCTTGCCGCTTTCGACCAGCGCGTGCGCGCGGCGCATGTTGGCGGCGTTGATGTCGCCGAAATGCTCGCTCAGCGTGGTCCTCAGGCTGCCCTGTTCGACCATCTGGGCCACGCGATTCAGCAGTTCGTGCTGGCGGATCATGTCAGGCGTCTGGAACATCGAGCGCGTGAACATCAGCTCCCAGTGCAGCGAGATCGACTTGCGCTTGAGCGGCATGGCGTCCAGGGTCTCCGGATCGTCGATCAGCGCGAACTGGCCCTGCGGCGCCAGCACCTCGACGATCTCCGCGTAGTGGCGGTCGGTGTGGGTCAGGCTGACGACGATGTCCACCGCCTCGAATCCCAGCGCGGCCAGCTGCGGCTTCATCGGCTTGCTGTGGTCGATCGTATGGTGCGCGCCCAGTTCGCGCACCCATTGCTGCGTGAGCCCGCGCGAGGCAGTGCCGATGACGGTCAGCCCCGTCATGCGCCTCGCCAGCTGGGTCAGGATCGAACCGACTCCGCCGCCCGCGCCGATGATCAGCAGGGACTTGCCTTCGCCGCCGCCTTCCGGCACCTTGATGCGGTCGAACAGCAGTTCCCAGGCGGTGATCGAGGTCAGGGGCAGCGCGGCGGCCTGGGCGAAATCGAGATTGGCCGGCTTGCGGCCGACGATGCGCTCGTCCACCACCTGGAACTGGCTGTACGAGCCGGGACGGGTGAGCGAGCCGGCGTAGAACACCTCGTCGCCCGGCGCGAACAGCGTCACCTCGGCGCCAACGGCGCGCACGATGCCGCTCGCATCCCAGCCCAGGACACGCGCTTCGGTGACTGCGGCGCCGCGGCGCACCTTGGTGTCGACCGGATTGACGGCGACGGCGCGCACTTCGACCAGCAAGTCGCTGGGGCCGGCCAGCGGCATGGGAAGATCGGCATCCTGCAAGGCTTTCGGATCCTCGATCGGCAGGCCGTGCTGGGTGTAGACGATGGCTTTCATGGGTGTTCTCCAGTGCGATTGAATGCGATGGAGGCGATTCTAGGGAACGGCCGAGCAGGAAAACACCCGCATGGCAGAATTACACTTTCACTGCCAGCGTGAAAATCAACACTGCTTTCACCATCAGGAAGAACATGATCCGACTCGACGACCTGGCCTTGTTCGTGCGCTCCGCGGCGCTGGGCAGCTTTTCGCAGGCGGCGCGCGAGGTGAACCTGCTGCCGGGACAGGCCAGCGCGGCCATCCAGCGCCTGGAGCGCGAGCTCGACATCCGCCTGTTCGCGCGCTCGACGCGCAGCCTGCGCCTGACCGAGGAAGGAAAGCGCTACCTGCCCTACGCCCAGGACGCGCTGCAGGCGCTGCGCGAAGGCCGGGAAGGCATGCGCGGAGAGGACGCCGCGCTCAGCGGCACCCTGCAGATCGCGGCGCCCTCGGACTTCGGCCGCAACCTGCTGCTGCCGTGGATCTCGGCGTTCCGCAGCCATCACCCCGGGCTGGACATCCAGCTGCTGGTGTCGGACCAGGTGGCGGACATCTTCCGCGATCCGGTCGACATCGCCCTGCGCTACGGCCAGATCGACGACGCCAGCTTCATCGCCCTCCCGGTGGCGCCGGAAAACCGGCGCGTGCTGGTGGCTTCGCCGGCCTATCTCGCACGCCACGGCCGTCCACGCTCGCCGCTCGACCTGGCCACCCATAGCTGCCTGGTGTACCGGCTGCGCGGGCGCAGCTACGACCGCTGGTGCTTCCCGGCGACGGACGAGGTGGTGCAGGTGAGCGGGCCGCTGGTGAGCGACGATGCCGACGTGGTGCGGCGCTGGGCGGTGGCGGGAGAAGGCATCACCTACAAATCCTGGCTCGACGTGCACCAGGACGTGCTGGAAGGGCGCCTGGAGGTGCTGCTGCCGAAGATGCCGGGCGAGCCCACGCCCATGAACCTGGTGTGCCCGCACCGCAAGCAGTTCTCGCCGGCGGTGAAGCAGCTGCACGCGCTGGTGGCGGAGCGCTGCCGCCCCATCACCGCGCAGCTGCTGCGGATGCTCGGGCAGTAATTCAGCCTGCGCGCAGCAGCAGCAGCGCCAGCAGCAGCATCAGGCTGCCGGTGAAGGCTTCGATGCCGCGCCAGACCGCGGGCCGCGACAGCACCGGCGCGCAGCGGCGCGCGCCGAAGCCGAGCGCCGAGAACCACAGCACCGAAGCCGTCATCGCGCCCAGTGCGAAGGACAGGCGCTGGGCGGAGGCGAAGCTGCCGCCCACGGTCCCCAGCACCACCACGGTATCGAGGTAGACGTGGGGATTGAGCAGGGAGATCGCCAGCACCGTGGCCAGCGCCTTGCCGAGGGTCTGGACGTGCTGCCCGTCCACGCTGAGCGCAGCCCCGCCGCGGGCACTGCTGGAGAAGCAGCGCAGGCCGTACCAGACCAGGAAAGCCGCGCCGCCGTAGCGCGCCACGCCCACCAGCACGGGCGAGGATTCGACCAGCGCACCCAGGCCGGCCATGCCGAGGGCGATCAGGATCACGTCGATGACGATGCAGGTGGCGACCACCGGCAGCACATGCTCGCCGCGTACGCCGGTGCGGATCACGTGCGCGTTCTGCGCGCCGATCGCCATGATCAGGCTGGCGCCGAGGCCCAGCCCCTGTAGAAAAACCTGTTGGGAAAACATGCGGCCTCCGTGGGAAAGCCATCACTATCCCTGTCCGCCGGCCTAGATTCAATTATATTCATGAAATCTAAACCTCCTTAAGCAGAACTGAACCATGAAGCTCGACGCGCGCCGCAGCGCCGCCTTCCTGGCCGCCGTCGATTGCGGCAGCCTGGAGCTGGCGGCCAGCCAGTTGAACATCACGCCCTCGGCGGTCTCGCAGCGCATCTCGGCGCTGGAACAGGACCTGGGCACGCCGCTGCTGGTGCGCAGCCGCCCTTGCCGTCCGACCGGGCCGGGCACGCGGCTGGTGCAGTACCTGCGCCGTTCTACATTGCTGGAATCGGAGTTCCTGGCCGAGATGGGCATGGATCCGGGACCGGTGCGGGTGGCGCTGGCGGTCAACAACGACACCCTGGCGACCTGGCTGCTGCCGGTGCTGGCGCCGGTCCTGCTGGAAGAACAGCTGCTGGTCGAGTTCCTGCTCGACGACCAGGGCCACACCTTCGGGCTGCTGGAACAGGGTCGGGTGGTGGCTTGCGTGACGGGCGAGTCGGCGCCGCTGCACGGCTGCACGGCCAGCGCGCTGGGCGTGATGCGCTACCGGCTGGTGGCCTCGCCGGCCTTCGCACGGCGCTGGTTCCCGGACGGCTTCTCGCGCAGCGCCGCGCTGCATGCGCCGGTGATGGTGTTCGACCGCAAGGACCCGCTTCAATCGAGCTTCCTGCTGCAGCACTTCGGACTGCCGGAGGGCGCCTATCCCTTCCACTACGTGCCGGCCAGCGATCCGTATGTGAATGCGATCCGCGCCGGCCTGGGCTACGGCCTGCTGCCGCTCGAACAGTGCGCGGCGCTGCTGGAGGCGGGCGGGCTGGTCGACCTGACGCCGCACCTGCATGTGGACGTGCCGCTCTACTGGCACGCGTGGCGCATTCAGCCGCCGCGGCTGGAGCGCATGGGGACCGCGCTGGTGAAGGCGGCGCGCGAGGTGCTGCTGCCGATCGGCCACCACTGAACGGCGCCCCACAGCAGTTCGGGGATCAGGAACAGCCAGAGCATGGGGAGCGGGTCCTGGAGCATGGCCCAGGCGAGCCACAGGGAAAAGACCAGGCGGGCGGTGGCGTCGAAGCGGCCCAGTTTCAGACTGGGTGTGATGAGGCGGAAGACGGACCAGGTGAGCACCAGGGTGCCGAGCAGGATCGCGAGCAGGAGGTGGATGGTTTCGAATCCGGGCAGTGGACCGGCGCCGAGCCACTGGTTGAGGTGCGAGAGCTGGGCGTAGAAGTGGGCGAAGGTCCAGGGAGTGGCGAAGGGCGCGATCACGATGATGTCGTAGAGGGCGCTGGCGCGGGTGAGGCGGAGGTAGGTGTGGAGTGGGAGCATTCGGTCATGCTCGCACTGTTGGGCGTTGGGGCTATTGAGGTGTGCTTAGGAACTTGGGTTCCGGCCCGCGCCGGAAGTCGTAGGCGCCAGTGGCGCGTACGACGGCCTTACGGTTGGCCACTAGCGCTCGATCCGTCATCCCGGCGAAGGCCGGGATCCAAGTTTGCTCGCACGTCACCGGAATAAAGAAAGGGCTTAGGTTCCGATCCGCCCACCGTCATTCTTCGTGATGACAATCGTCGCCGAGCGCGGGCGCTTCCCCGCGCCATACCCCGCATTCGCCGGCCACTGGCTGGTGTACTTCGCCGGATCAGCCACGTTCGCCGAGGAGGTGTTCTCGCCCGGATGCTGGATGTTCACGAACAGCGCCTTGCCATCCGGCGTTTCGGCGATGCCGGTGATCTCCGACCCCACCGGCCCCACCAGGAAGCGCTTGAGCGTATCGGCCGTGGCGGCCTTGCCGACGAAGGTATCCACATTCAAGGTCGAACCATCGGCGCGCGGATAGCTCAGGGTGACTTTCTTGCCGTCGCCCACCTGCCCCGGCACGCCGGCCAGCATCATGCAGTTGGTGACGTCGGTGTAGGCGCCGTCGTCGGTCTGGAACCAGCAGATGCCGGTGGCGGTGCTGAAAGCCAGGCCGTCCGGGCTGGAGAAGTCCTGGTCGGCGGTGAGGCCGGACAGGTTGACCTTGTCGGCGGCGGCAGCCGCTTCGGCGCCGAACAGATACACGTCCCAGGTGAAGCTGGTGGCGGCGGAACCGGCGGCGCCTTCCTTGACGCGCAGGATGTGGCCGTTCGGGTTGCCGTTCTGCGCCGTCGTGCCCTTCATGTCGGTGTAGACGCGCGGGTTGGCGGCGTCGGGTGCGGACTGGCTGGCGCTGCCCGGTTCCACGCGGCGGTTGCTGTTGTTGGTCAGCGCGAAGTAGATCTCGCCGTTGGCCGGATTTACCGAGCACCATTCCGGACGGTCCATCCTGGTCGCGCCGACCGCGTCGCCCGCCAGGCGTGCATTGACCAGCACGTCGGCCTGGTCGGCGAACTTGTAGTTGGCGTAGGCGGCGATGGCAGCGTTGGTGATCGACAGTTCGATCCACTGGCCACTGCCGTCGGCGGCGAATTTGGCGACGTACAGCTTGCCGTTGTCCAGGTACTTGTCGCCGGTGGCGATGCGGTCCGCCGCGCTGGCGTCGGCGGCGCTCCAGAGCGTGTTCGACACGTACTTGAAGATGTATTCGTTACGCGAGTCGTCGCCCATGTAGACGGCCAGCGGCTTGCCCGCTTCGACCTTGCCGAAGGCTGCGCTTTCGTGCGCGTAGCGGCCCAGCGCGGTGCGCTTCTTGATGGCGCGGGTCTTGTCGTAGGCGTCCATCTCGACGATATAGCCCATGCCGTTCATCTCGTTGCGGTAGTCGTCGCTGCCGTTGGTCGAAACGCCGGTTTTGCTGATATTCCAGCGCGCGTACTTGTCGTCCGCGCCCCCGGTTTCCCAGCCGTGGCGCGACGCGGCGCCCTGGTCGCGGCCATAGCGCTTGAGCGCGGCCACGCTCTTGTCGGCGCGCGCGGCGTCGTCGGTGGCAGCGCGGGTGAAGTAGCCGGACCAGTTCTCCTCGCCCGACAGGTAGGTGTTCCACGGGGTCTTGCCGGTGCCGCAGTTGTTCAGGGTGCCGCGGATCTTGGTGCCGGTGGGCGAATACTTGGTGGTCACGAGCACATTGCCGCGCACCGGGCCGGAGAGCTCGACCTCGGTCTGCTGGTGCACGCGGCGGTTGAACGCGGACTCCTTCAGGTATTCCCACTTGCCGGCGTTCTTGCGCACTTCGACCACGGACAGGCCGTGCAGGGCCATCTCCTTGTCGACTTCCGCCGCGGGACGCGGCAGGCTCATGGTGCCGCCGTTCGCATGCAGGAAGAAGGACGACAGTTTTTCGTCGGTGGTCGCTTCGTGGTTCATCGCCAGCAGGCCGCGGCTGTTCTCGCTGGTCGAGGGGACGCCAGTGCTCGACAGCGGGAAGAATTCCATGCCGTCGTGGTGGTCGCCGGCGCGGTTTTCCATATCCGTATCGGTACCGTCGTTCTTGTAGGCCGGGGTGGCAGCGGTGAGCGGATCACCCAGTGCGTACAGGACCGAGGCGGTGTAGCCGGCCGGGACCACCACGGCGTCCGCCAGGCTCTTGGACACGGCGGTAAAGCCCAGCAGCTTCTCGGCCGGTGGCGTGGTGCCGGTCGGCGGAGCCGGCGCGGTGACGGTATCGCTGTCCGAACCGCCGCAGGCGCTCAGGCCCATGGCGCCGAGGAAGGCGGTGGCGGCCGAGGCGGCGCCGCCGCGCAGCAGGCTGCGGCGGCTCAGGCGGGCGTTGAGGACGGTGCTGAAGTGCTCGTTCGACGATGGGTTGGTATCGATATCGTCATGGTCGACAGGGATGCGGGCAAAGTCGGTCGGCTTGTTCACGAAGTGGATCCTGTTCGGTGGTGGTAAAAGTCCGAACATGGTAGAGAGTCAAGATGACCACTTTGTGACGCCTTCGTAACAGATTGATGACACAGTCCGTGTTTACGCAGGACGGTGTCCCAGGCCGATGCAGGCCGCACCCATCAGCGCCAGCCCGACACCCAGGTAATCGGTCCACACCGGCTTGATGCCGTCGACCACGGCCAGCCAGGCCAGGGCGGTGGCGATATAGACCGCGCCATAGCTCGCGTACACCCGGCCGCTGGCCGCCGGATGCAGGGTGAGCAGCCAGACGAAGGCCGCCAGGCTGAGCGCGGCGGGCAGCAGCAGCCATGCCGGGCCTTTGCCGGTGAGCCAGAGCAGGGGAAGGTAGCAGCCGAGCAGCTCGGCGATGGCGGTCAGGAAGAACAGGCCGAGCATGCGGCTGGTTGCGAACAGGTCGAAGGTCATTGGGCAGGATCGTGGACGGCGGAATGCCGCCGTGATCCTATCACCTGCCCTCAGTAACGGCCCAACTCCCGCACCAGGTCGGAACGCAGTTCGGCGATCGTCGGCGTGATGCCCTTGTCGCCGGGCGTGTAGAAGATGCCGGGCAGGACGCGGTCCTGCTCCAGCTGCGGCAGCAGGTCTTCCAGCAATTCCTCGATCGAGAAGGCTTGCGCGTCGTAGCCGTCCCATTCGTATTCGGCGCACAGGCTGGCGTAGTCGCTTGCCGGCCACATCGGAAACACCAGGGTGCCGTCGTCGGTCTTGGCCAGCGCCCAGCCATCCTGGTACAGCCCCCAGACTTCCTGCGCGTCCGCGACGCGCTTGATGAAGTATTCGTAGCGCTCCGGGCCCGGCAGGGTGACGACCGCCGCCAGTTGCTGCGCGCCCAGCTTGATCGCCGAAATAATCCTTTCGCTCATCACCATTCCTGTCGAACCAGGCGACATGCCCGTAAAGTCTCAGCATACGACAACATGGCGGTTCGGCGCAGAATCTAGCGTGCGCGCCCTTGGGAGTGACGCGGGGAAACCCTACAGGACATGCAGGCCGTAGCGCACGTCGCGCCGGTTGGCCGTCTGCGCGCCCTCGACCAGGAAGGCGTCCCAGCCGAGCCGCACCGCCGGCCCCGTCTCGCGCAGGGCCGCGCTGCGCACGTCCAGCGCGCGCAGCTCCAGCTCGATCTCGTAGGCCAGGGACACGCCGGTGAACATCGACAGCAGGCTTTTCAGGGCCCTGGCCGCCATGCCGCCGGGCAGGAAGGCGTCGAAGCGCGCGCGGTCGAGCGGCCCGACCACCAGGCGCAGGCGCAGGTCGCGCTGCCAGACGCGGGCGCCGGCGATCGCGCGCGCCCCGAGCACGGCATTGCCGTCGCCCAGCATGGTCTGCTGGGGCAGCGGCACCGCGTACCAGTCGCCCACGAACTGCTCGACCATGACCGGCTGGCCGAAGTATTCGGACAGCACGCGCCCGATCTGCACGGCGGAAGCGGGACGCTGGCGGATGCTGGAGGCAAAGTAGCCCAGGGTTTCGTCCAGCACCGCGCCGTGTTCCGGGCTGGCCAGGCGCGCGCGCAGCGAGGCGTCGCCGACGCCGGCCAGCGCCAGCAGCAGCGGCAGGAAGGCGTCGCGCCCATCGAGCTGGTACTGCTGCGCCAGGCGGTACTTGCGCCAGGCCGCATAGAACAGGGCCAGCGAGCGGTTCGAGAAGGTGTCGAGGAAGGCGCGCGGTCCCTCGTCCTTGTCTTTATCGGAGGCCTGGTGCTCGGCAAGACGCTCGGTGTAGTGGGCCGGCAGGACGCCATTCCCGCCCAGCAGGCCCATGAAGGCCGGGGTAATGCGGATATGACGCAAGGCGCCGGATTCCAGCGCCGTTGCGAGCGCCGCGGGCTGGGGCTGGATGTCGCGCGGTTCGATCTGGACCGCCTCGAGCTGGCTGGGCGGGAAGCGCAGGGAGGTCGAATTCTGGAAGCGCAGATGGCGCGCGACGAGGTCCTCGCCGGTCCGGCCACGGCGCCGCAGCCAGGTTTCCAGCAGGCGCACGGCCTGGAAGAACTCGAAGCGCCAGGGCTCGCGGCACAGGCGCTCGATTACAGCAGGCTGAGGTCCCCGCTTCGCGGTTCGCATGTGAGCAGCTCCTCTCCGGTTTGGCGCGACACCATCACCAGCCGCGTGAAGCTGTTGGCGTGCACGTACAGCGCAAGAAAGCGCTCGACGATGTGGGCGAAGGCGTGGATGCCGCTGCCGACAAAGGCTTCCTCGTCGATACTCAAACGCACCTCGACGCCGCGCACCAGGCAGTTGAAGGGATTCCCCGCCATCCAGGCGCTGGCCGGCTGGTAGTCGATGGCCGCGACGCCGCCGATCTGGCGCTGCGAGGAGGGTGAGCGTGGCAGGTCGTGCAGCGCCAGCATCTCGCGGAAGGCCTCGACGCCGCCATCGGCCAGCGACAGGTGGTTCAGCGACAACAGCGAGATCAGGCGCCAGTGGGCGTTGCGTCCGCTCGGGAAGCGCCAGGAGGCGGTGGGTTTGCGCAGGAAGGAAATCTCCTTCACGCTCGATCCGCCTTCCAGTAACAGGTCGCCGCCCGGCTGGCCGTAGCTCAAGGCGCTCGGCAGGTCGCGGTTGGTGCAGGTGAGTTCGACGCTGAGCGTGTCGGTCTCCACGGCGGCCGGATCGAAGTCGATGTCGACGATGGACACCTGGGTTTCGAAACCCGGGCTTTTTTCCAGCAGGCTTTCGTCGCGCCGCATCGCCCAGTAGTGGCCATGTTCGCTGGGTGTCTGCGCATGCCGCAGCGAATAGAAAGGGCGGAACTCCACCACCGACTCGCCCTGCGGCGTCTGCCGGATCAGGCGCAGCGCATCGATCGACACCACCTCGTAGGCATAGGCGCGGCGCGCATCGGCCAGCACCGGGTAGCTCGCCGTCGTGTGGGTCAGCTGGATCGGCTCGCCGCGCTGGCGGAACAGGTTGACCACGGGCGTGCAGCCCAGCAGGACGTTGTTGGTCGAGAGCGTGCCCAGCATGCGCGCCAGGTTCGAATCGGCGCGCATGCTCGACAAGGCCAGGTGCAGCGTGACCGCGCGCGCGCCCGGCGGCAGGGCCTTGGCCAGCGCCGCCAGGTCGATGTCGAAGAAGTTGAATTTCTCGGGGAAGCAGAAGTATTCGGTGAGCAGCCGGTAGGCGGTGTGCGAGCGGGCGGGGAAGTCGATCAGGGCCTCGTCGTCCTCGAAGCCGGCCGGCTTGACCGGAATGGAGGGCAGCGCCGCCCAGCGTCCGCTGCCTGGCAGCTCGGCGTAGGCGGCCACGCTGCGCATGAAGAGGGCGTCGCGCAAGGCCGCGCAGAACGAAGCTTCGCCGTCGATGAAGACGCGCAGCGTATCCACTCCCAGCTGGCCCACGCCGCCCTGTTCTGCGGTGGCGGCCAGGGTGAAACTGATGCTGGACGACGCGCCGGCCGGCAGCCGGACCGCATCGGGGGCGTCGATGATGGCGGAGAAGCTTGCGCGCGTGAGCGCCAGCGGCGCCACCGCCACCGGATACACGGTGCGGAAGGTACAGGCCACGCCGCGCACGGGGCGGGTGGTGAGCTGGGTGCCGCGCGCGATCGTGCTGGCCGCGGTCTGCTGCTTGGCCGCGGCGGCGACATCCAGGCGCGCGATCGAGCAGGATGGAAAAGGACGCAGGTAGTGCGGATACAGCACCTCGAACAGCGCCTCGGTGAATTCCGGGTAGTCGTCGTCGAGGCGCTTGGCGATGCGCGCGTTGAGCAGGGCGAAGGATTCGATCATGCGCTCGGTGTGCGGGTCCTCGCACACCTCGCCGCTGATCAGGAGGCGTCCGGCGATCTTGGGATAGCGCTCGGCGAAGTCGCGCAGGTTGCGGCGCAGGTAACCCAATTCGCTCTCGTAATAGGGCAGCAGCTGTTCCACGCTTCAGGCTCCCCTCGCCGTCGCTGCGGCCTGCTGCGGCTTGGCGCGCCCCGGCCTCCTGATGCTGTACTGGAGGGTGGAAGGCTGCAGCACGGCGTCGAAGTTGACCGGTTCCTGCGACACGCTCACCGCCAGCACGGCAGTGATCGAGAAGCTGAGGCGGTTGACCGACTCTTCGCGCACCTCCAGCAGGGCCTTCACGTCGCGCAGGCGCGGTTCGTGGCAGGCGATGGTCTTCTCGATGCAGCTGCAGATATAGGCGCGGTCGGAAGGACTGGACAGCGAACGGTCCGCAAAGTCGGTGAGGCCGTAGCTGACCATCGACTGGCTACATTCCGGGAAGTCTTTGAGCGCGTCCTCGTCGAGGATGGAGCGGGTGTTGAGCAGCGCCTCGAGGTCGCGCGCGACCATGTCCTTCAAGTCCTCGGCGGACAAGCGTGGATGGGCGCTGCCGTTTGCGTTGCCGCCATGGGCCGCGCCACGCAGCGGCACGCCCAGCAAGCGGTCGAATAGTCCCGGCGTAAAACCATTCATCGTGCCTCCAGAAAAGAAATCGCATGGTGCCACGTTGGCTGTCGCAAATATTTGATCAAATTCACATAGGCATCTATCACGCGTTGCTATTGTTTCCGAGCAAAGTTCCGCCAACCGCAAGACGTGAGGAAAGCCAGCACATGACGAGCAAAGTTCTCTGGGGCGAAGGCCTGCTGTTGCGCCCACAGCATTTCCAGCGGCAGGACCAGTACCATGAGCACTGCCTGCACAAGGGCATCCGGGCCGTGCATCCGTATGCGTGGGGGGTGGACAAGCTGGAAGTCGACCGCGACGCCCTGGGCAGCAGCGTGCTGCGCATCCTCGAGCTGTCGCTGCGCTTCCAGGACGGCCAGCTGGTCGAAGCGCCGGGGCCCGACGCGCTGCCCGACACCGTGGACCTGAGCCAGCTGGAGGCCGCCCAGAGCGTCACCTATTACGCCGCCGTGCCAGGGCTCAAGCCCTTCACCGGCAACTTCGTCCAGCCCGGCCAGACCGACAACACCGCGCGTTTCAGGCAAGTAAACGAAGAGACGCCGGACCTGTACACGCAAGCCTCGCCGGTGCAGCTGGCCTACCTGAAAACCACGGTGCGCCTGGTGTCGGAGTTCGAGCCGCGCGACGCCTACGTGCACTTTCCGCTGCTGCGCCTGCGCCGCGCCGCCACCGGCGGCTTCGAGCTCGATATGGGCTTCGTGCCGCCGGCCTTGTCCATCGGCGCCTCGCCGGTGCTGTTCCTGCAATTGCGCCGCCTGCTCGATGCGCTGCAGGCCAAGGTCGGTGCGCTGTACGGCCACCAGCGCGAACCGAGCCGCAACGTGGTCGAATTCCGCTCGGGCGACATGTCCTCGTTCTGGCTGCTGCACACGGCCAGCTCCGCGTATGCGGCGCTGACCCACCACTTCCACCATCCGGCCCTGCATCCCGAGCGCCTGTTCGCGCAGCTGCTGGACGTGGCGGGCGGCCTGATGACGTTTTCGAAAAGCTGGACCCTGGGCGATTTGCCCTCCTACCAGCATGCCGATCCAGGGCCGGCCTTCGCCAAGCTGACCACCATCATCCGCGAGCTGCTGGACACGGTGATCTCGTCGAAGTACTTCGCCATCGCGCTGAACGAGACGCGGCCCTGCTACCACCTGGGCATGCTCGACTCGGGCAAGATCGACGAGGACACCACCTTCTATGTCGCCGTCTCGGCCGATATCCCGGCGCTGGAGCTGGTGGACGTGGTGCCGGTGCGCTTCAAGGTCGGCGCGCCGGACGATGTGGAAAAGTGCGTGCTGTCCGCCCTGCCTGGCGTGCGGCTGCAGCATGCGCCCCAGGTGCCGGCGGCGATTCCCGTGCGGCCGGACACCTGCTACTTCGTGCTGGAGTCGAAAGGGGCGATGGCCGAGCGCATGCTCAAGGCGCAGTCGATCTCGATCTACGTCCCGGCGGGCATGAAGGAGCTGAAGCTGGAATTGCTGGCGGTCGTGGCCTGAAGCGCGGATATGATCTCATCCACTCCCGCCGAACAAGCGAATGTCGGCGGGAGAACGAGGTCGTCAACGCCGCGCTACGAAATCATGGCTTACCTATGTTATCCACTTGTCAGATCGACGAAATCAATTTCGCACCACAAGCAGTGAGATCGTTATCGTAGGCATAGGGCCGGCCCTTGTGTTTAGCTCCAGCACCGTCCGGCCTGATGGCAAACTTCCCTTTGCATTTGGGGCACAGTGTCATGTCGTCTTCAAGTGCAGCCTCCATGCCCATCACGACAGTACCTGAGGACACCGAAATAACCTGACCACCGTGGTCCGTTTTGTCATTCATGCGAATTACGCCACGCCCCTCATGCTTCATATAGCCTCCTGACACAGATTGATGAGTTAACCGCTGACGAGCAAAATTTCCTGCACTATTTGTCGTTTTCCGTACCTGCCTCCAAAAGATGCCACTTCAACTCCGTACTCTCCAGCGGAAGCATCCAGTCGCGCTTCGGGTCAGGGAAGGCTTGCCCCGCCGTTATCCAGCGCTGCCGCCAAGCTTGGTTGACTTCTTGTTCAAGTGGATGACCCGGCGTGATCCACGGCTGCCACGTCCCCGTGACCGGACAACGCTTGTTACCCGTACATTCCATAGGAGGCGCCAGGCGTGGAACTGGCCGCGATAACCTGAGCGCTGTGCGCGGCGCAACTGCGCCACCGTCGTTGCGTACGGTGAGAACACGTTGCCAGACGATACCGGCGATGGTCTTCGAGCCCATTCCGTCCGGGAAGCGCAGCTGCTCGAACGCTTCGCCCTTTACGTAGAGACCGGGTCCGATGCCAGTCAAGAAAGTACGCACTTCGGCCGCTTCCTGCGGCGCTGTCGGTTGCCAATAGCCTGCAACAGGCGCTTGGAGCGCGGTGGTTGTTTCATTGATGGGCCGGAACACATAGGCGCTGTCGAGGAAATAACGGCCCTTTCTTAATGAAGCTTCGGTAGATGCCGGAGTATCTGGCGCAGGCACGACGGCCATGGCTGCCGCGAGCAGGCTTTCGCGCTTGCCATCCCAAGGTGGCAAGGATGCCGGAGGGAGGGGCAGAATCTTGTCGAGGTTTGGGAAGCGGCGGTCTGGATTGAATCCGAGTGCGTCGCGGAGCATGGCGTAACGCTGCGCGCGCGCCTTGTCGATGAAGGGCACGAACATGTTTGCCAAGTCGTCCGGGTGGTCGAACTCGTACCACAAATAGATCGCGCAGAACTGACATCCCCCCTTTACGCCTTCGTGGAGGGCGCGCATTACGCGCTCGCGGGTTGCCGGCGTTTCGCTGCCGGTTGGCATGCCGTCCGCCCCCCTAGGCAGTTCATACATCGGTTTCATCTCCACCGCGGCCGGGCCGTAACCTTGGGCGAGCGCGCATTCGAACATCTTGATCGCGATCGGGATGTTGCCCCAGTAGCCGGGCTTGAGGTTGTCTCCGCCTGCATCCATTTTCTCCCCGAGGAAGGCCATCGATTGCGGATTGCCCATCTGGGCCGCCTTCTGGAAAAAGGCATACGCGCGGTCGGGATCGCCACGCACGCCGGTACCGTTGAGGTAATAGGTACCCATCCTGTCGTAGGCAGCCGGAATACCCAGCTCGATGGCTTGCGACACCAGTGCCACCGCCTCACTTTCGCCATGCGGTGGATCGCGGCCTTCGACGTACAGGCTGGCCAGGTTTAGCATCGCCTTCCAGTGATGCCGTTCGGCGGCCTGGCGGGTCAACTGAACGATTTTCTTGTACTCGCGGTCTTCATAGAATGTCGTACGATCTTCTAACGCTCGCGCTTCGAGGAACCAGTCGTCTGCCTGGGCGTCGATGGGCGGCACCTTGCTGGCTTCAGTCTGGCACTCGAAGGAAGCAATGTGCGGATCGAAAGGCGGCAGTTCTTGCATGTATCCGGGGAGCTTCTTCTTGTCCATGTCGCAGGCCGTTAGAAAAATAAGCGTGATCAGGAAAATTGCCAGATGACGGCAACGCAACGGGGAAACAGCGGCAGAGGTGACCATGATCAACCGAAGCGCATGGTCGAGCTTCGGCTATCGTCCAGTGGGACGATGAAGCCTTCCATCTGCTTCTTCTTCGGACTAGTTGGCGGCGCCTTTTGTCGATTCTTGTTTTCGTTCATCAGCGTTATCCAATTAAAGAATGTTTCCTTAATTTCCTGCTGCGTTGCGTTTCTTCCGTTATTTCTTTCGGTCGCGAGCTGCGTCCAAATTCGTTTTCGCAGTTCAGTCGCATGGCGCGGGTCGTTTGTGGCAAGGTTGATCTCGCTGTCTACCGCCATGCTGCGCTGGTTCAGGTTGGCGCTGCCGAGCGTAAAAAATCCGTCGTCGATCAGCAGCAACTTGGAATGGATGTAGATTTCGCGGTAGCGCCACTGGCGCCTAGCCTGGTTGAACTCGCAGGCATTGAGCACGGCCACGCACACCTGCAGGCCATAGATCTCTTCGAGGATGAGTCTGGAAGGCTTGTCGATCCTGTTTGCTGTCGAAACCACGTCTGGCAAGGTTTCCTCTGTCGCCCGCATACCGTTCACGCCCCTGAATGCGTACTGCCTGGCGGCTGCCGCATCGCGCCTGGCCTGTTCATTCGCCTCTTCAATCATCTTGACCTGTCCGGTCATGCCGTCCTGCTGGCCCAGCGTCGCCAGCGTATCGAAGGTACGCGGAACCATCTGCGCCTTTTCAGGCGCTGGAATGACAACGAAGACGTACATCATCGGCAGGTCTTCCTTGGTTTTTCCAATCTTCGAGCAGTTGCGGTTCCAGCCGGCGATCACCTTTTTGCGGATCGCCAGCAGATGCTCGGCCCAGTCCTGATACTGGAAATACTGGTTTTCCATGTACAGGTAGCCCGTCCCCGCAGCTGCGACGCGGGTCGCGTTGAAGTAAATGTCCTTGATTGTGAAGTCGTCCTCCTCTGGCTGCGTCCTGACGATCTGCACCGTCGAGTCGCCGGGGGCGGCCTTACGCAGGAGAGCGGAGGGTGGCGTGGTACACACGTACGGCTTTGCGGGGGTAGCGCCACCTGCACGCTCCCAGGCCCGCTCGAAATTCTCATGGACGGCTATGAGCGCCCGGCCGCCCTCGATGCGGCAGGCATAGTCGCGGTAGGGTTTCAAGGTGTCAAAATCGAAGAGGTCCTTGACGCCCTCCGCGCGCTCCTGCTTTGTCTTGGCGCCGCCTTGTTCACGCAAGGGATTCTCGACGCAATGCTCCGGGGTATCCCAGTAGTCGGTGAGGGAGTTCAGGCCCATGACGTAAGCCACCGCCTTCTTGCCGTCGTCGTAGGCAAAGTCGATCAGGATCGGCTTCTGATGATGGGTGCCGCCTAGGGTGAACAGCTTGCGTTCTACGGCGTCGGGCTGTCTCGCTTCATGGTCAAGCGACTCGCCGATGCTGCCGGAATCGCCATCGCGTGTGCGAATGCTGATGCCCTGCAGCCGTCCTGCGAACGCCGCCTTGTACCAACTGCAGCAATACTCCTCCCTGGCCATTGCCGCCAATTTGTCGCCGGGAATATTCCATTCCTTTTTATGGCGGTTTTCCCGGGCATGTTCGCGTATCAGCTGCAGGCTTCGAGCCGCGTTGAGTTGCTGGACTGCGATATCACCAGTCTGGATGGTCCAGGGATTCTTTCCATGTGTATGGCCGGGCATGTGCTTTTGCACCTTGCCGCCGCTGTAGCTATACCAAACCAGCAGGCGTACCCGCACGCCGCGCCTTCCCGCTGCAATTAAAAGATCGCCATAGGTCTCGGCACGAGGCCAGTTGTAACCGTTACGCACCAATTCCATGCCCGGATCGAAACCCCAGCACACCAGGTCAATGCTTCCCTTCGCAGCTGCGATGTCCCTGGCGATGGCCGCGAAACCATCTTTCCCGCAGATATGCACACTGAGCTTGTTGTTGTGAGTAATGGGATGGGTTGCGTTTCCCTTTTTGTTCTTGTCTTCCACAAACCATTGAATGGTGGATGTCGCCTTACAACTGACCTCGTCGATATGGACCTGTTCGGTTCGCAGATATTTTTCAGAGCTCATGATGTTCCCTGTTCTCTTCGCAGCTGTCAGGAATAGGTACGGCCTTCCAGCGATCCGTCCAGTGCGCGTGCCCCCTCATTCGAAAGAAGCTGCTCGCGGTGCAAGGCTTTGTCCGTAGGATCAAACTTCTCCCAAGCTTTCAGGTCGAACTTATCGCCGTTCGCCAGCTCGACCGTGTATTCCTGGGTGCCGCTCGCATGCTCGATGGCGATACGCCCAAGATCGTCGGTGATGCCCTCGTCGACCTGGCTGCCGTTCTTGTAGAGTGCGTAAGGGACGTTCGCGAACGCGCGTCCATTTCCAGCATGCGTTTGCAGCATGAAGAGCAACTGCTTCTGACCTTCCGGCGGCTTCGGCTCCGTAATCGTGATCTTGTGCTCCACCGATGGCTGCGGCCGGTTCTGGGGCGCGAGGGTCTCGAGGTTGCCGTGAAATAGCGCCGGCTTGGGCGCGAAGACCTGCATGCGGTCGGTGATTTCGACCATGGCCCCGGGGCCGTGCAGCCGCACCCCTTTCTTCCCTCTGATGTCGACCCAGTCGGATTGGCTGATCAAGGACAGGACCTTATGGGCGATAAGCTGGATATCGTCGTCATGCGCCTGCACCGTGATCTTGCCGGACGCCGCAATCAGCTTCATGCCCGCCTTGTGGACGAACAGACGGAAGGTCTGCTTGACGCTCGCAAACAGGCTGTCGCCCGTTGCTATCGAGAGGCTGCGTCCGGCAGTGAGCGCCGTATGCTCGGCGCTGGCGATGTGAGTCGACTGCGCCGAGCTCGTCTCGATTCCTGCTGGACTGGCCAGGATGAGGTGGGGTTGGGAAAGTTCGGGGAATTGTTCGCCGGCGCCGCGTACCTCTTCATTCTGTGCCTTCAACACGTCCACGACGTCGTGTTGCTGCCCGCCTTCCTGGGCCAGGCCCTGCAACGCGGCCGTGGCTTGATCGTCGTGCAGCTTGTGTGCGGCATCCAGTCGCTTTGCCGTTTCCTCCATATCCTTGATCGGCCCGCGGGCGCCCTGTCGCGCTTCGGTCGTGATCAGGAGCCCTTTGGCGGCACGCGCCACGCCGTGCCCATCGGTACGCAGCTCCCAGCCTTCGCCACGCGCATCCTTGCGGCCGGCGGTGTCCTCGATGCGCGTGATGTGGCCGAGCGACAGCTGGCTGCACTGGTGGTCGCTTTTGAGCTGCACCTGGATCTGTTCTTTCGTATCGTCCAGGACGAGATGGTTGCCGCGCCTGCCGCCGCCCAGCTCCCGGCTGCGTAGGCCAGCCAGCGACTGCTGCTGTGGCAGTGACCACGGCGGCATGTGGGCCTGGTTGTAGAGCGCGCCAAGGATCAGGGGATGGTCGATGTTCCCATTGGGATAGACAACGGCCACTTCCTCACCCACGCGTGGCAGGCGGATCTGCCCGAATTCGTCGCCGGCGGCCGGGCTCAATACCCTGATCCATGGCGAGCTGTACTCGTCGTACTTGCCCAGCCGGTCCCAGTGGAACTGCAGCTTGACGCGACCGTAGCCATCCGTGTGGATGTCGGCGCCGGCCGGGCCGACGACGATTGCCGTGTGCAATCCCGTATAGATCACAGGCTCGCTGTTGTAGTGCAGGCCAGGACGCCACCGGATATCCTTGCGGATGCAGGTGAAGCGGTTCTTGTAGTGCGACGGTACGCTCGGGCCGACCTGGTAATTATTGGATATCTCATGGTCGGCGGACAAGATCAAGTAGAAGCGGTCCTTGATACTGCCACGCGATTCGCGGTCGTATTTCCCTGAGCGCGACTCGGCGCTGAAGTGGCCGCCGAGCTTGAAGGTGCGGCCGGGCAGTACACATCGCTCATTGCCCGCTGCCTCGAAATACCGAGTGTCCTTGTCTGCTTCGTCCATGCGCCGCGCCGCCAACTGTCCACCATCGCCGTACAGGCGAAAACCATAGGCGCCAAGATCTTCGTGGATCTCGTAAGCAGGGAAGTCGCCTTGCCGGTTCATGGAAAGCGCGTCGACGTGTTGGACTCTAGGATTCTTGTAGTCGAAGCTCGTGAGGGTGGTCTGGCCCGAGCCGAGACGCCGGATTGCGGCCCACTCATGGATGCCGTCGTCCTCGCGCGAGCCGCTCTGATCGTGGAACGAGATCACGTACGCTTCCTCGCCGATCGGCTCAGCCAGCAAGCTGTTGTCCGAAATGATGAGCTTGTGGCGGCCGAATTCGTGCTCGTACCAATAGTGCAGTCCAAGCGCTTCCCAGCGCCGGTGCAGGTGGTTATAGTCGGTCTCGTTGTACTGGTTGGCAACGGTGAGCTGCGGATCTTCGCCAGTCAGGCGCATGTCCCAGTCGGCTTGGCGGTAGTGCTTGAGGGTTCCTTCGGTAATCTCGCGCACGGTCTTGTTATGGAACGAGACGCAGTCTTTGCGCAGCCGGGCGAACGCGAGCCAGGGTTCGAACACCATCTGGTAAAAGGCGAAGCCACCGTCGCTGCGCAGGAAACGGAATTCGGTGATATAGCCGTTGAAGTAGCGTAACGATCCATCCTCCCGCACCAGGGAAATGGTCGCCATTTTTCCAATGACGGTTTTTAGCGGAATGCGTGGATCGTCGGACAATAACTCAGCCACACCCCGGAAGCAGCGGGAAATCGCCTCATGAAAAACCAGCTTGTTCGGCAAGAGAATCGCGGGCGGGCCATCCTCGCAAGGAAAGTCCATTCGCATGAGCCGCTTGTGCTGGGATGCATCGCTGAACGCCGAGAGCGCAGCTGAGACTTCCTGACGTTCGCCCATTGTTTGCCTCCGGTTGGCCGCTGGCGTGGCCGTAGTCGCAAAGAAAAAGTTAGCGGCTACCTTACCCTGATGCTGTCAATATGAAACTGAACAGGATCAACATTGGACTCGACATTGCGAAAGACTTAAGGCGGGGTCTCGGCGAAGCTCGCCGAGCTGCTTGCTCTCTTGCTTGGATTGCCACATACATATTGGCGCCGTTAAATGAAAAAGGGCCCCGACACAAAGTGTCGGAGCCCATAGTCAGTCAGTCTCTATTTATACGTGTTAGCAGAGCAAACTGTAGAAAACTTATTCCACCGTCACCGACTTCGCCAAGTTACGCGGCTTGTCCACATCGGTACCGCGCGCCAGCGCGGTGTGGTAGGCCAGCAGCTGCAGCGCAGCCACGTGCAGGATCGGCGACAGCTCGCCGTAGTGCTCCGGCAGGCGGATCACATGCAGGCCGTCGCCCGAGGTGATGCGCGAGTCGACGTCAGCGAACACGTACAGCTGGCCGCCGCGGGCGCGCACTTCCTGCATGTTCGACTTCAGCTTTTCCAGCAGCGCATCGTTCGGGGCGATCGTGACCACCGGCATCTCTTCGGTTACCAGCGCCAGCGGGCCGTGCTTCAGCTCGCCTGCCGGGTAGGCTTCGGCGTGGATGTACGAGATTTCCTTGAGCTTGAGCGCGCCTTCCAGGGCGATCGGGTAGTGCATGCCGCGGCCCAGGAACAGGGCGTTTTCCTTGCGTGCGAATTCTTCGGCCCAGGCCATGATCTGCGGCTCGAGCGCCAGCACCGAGGACAGCGCGACCGGCAGGTGGCGCATCTGCTTGAGGTGCTCGGCTTCTTCCGCGTCGCTCAGGCGGCCGTTGACTTGTGCCAGGGTCAGGGTCAGCAGGAACAGCGCAGCCAGCTGGGTGGTGAAGGCCTTGGTCGAGGCCACGCCGACTTCGACGCCGGCGCGGGTGATGTAGGCCAGCTTGCACTCGCGCACCATCGCGCTGGTGGAGACGTTGCAGATGGTCAGGGTGTGCGGCATGCCCAGGCTGCGTGCGTGCTTCAGCGCGGCCAGGGTATCGGCCGTCTCGCCGCTCTGCGAAATGGTCACGACCAGGGTCTGCGGGTGCGGCACGCTGTCGCGGTAGCGGTATTCGCTGGCGATCTCGACGTTGACCGGGACCTTGGCGATGCATTCGATCCAGTACTTGGCGGTCAGGCCGGCGTAGTAGCTGGTGCCGCAGGCCAGGATCAGCACGCGGTCGATTTCCTTGAACACGCCGTAGGCGCCGTCGCCGAACAGTTCCGGCATGATGCCGGTGACGCCTTCCAGGGTGTCGCCGATGACGCGCGGCTGCTCGAAGATTTCCTTCTGCATGTAATGGCGGTATGGGCCCAGCTCGGCCGCGCCGGTGTGGGCGTGCACGGTCTTGACTTCGCGCTCGACCGAGCGGCCTTCGGCGTCGACGATCCAGTAGCGGGCCAGTTGCAGGTCGACCACATCGCCTTCTTCCAGGTAGATGATCTGGTCGGTGGTGCCGGCCAGCGCCATCGCGTCCGAAGCGACGAAGTTCTCGTTCTCGCCCACGCCGACGATCAGCGGCGAACCCTGGCGCGCGGCGACCACGCGGTGCGGCTCTTCGCGGCAGAACACGGCGATCGCGTAGGCGCCGTGCAGGCGCTTGACGGCTTGCTGCACGGTGTCGAACAGGTCGCCGTTGTACATGTGGTCGACCAGGTGGGCGATGACTTCGGTGTCGGTCTGGCTCTGGAAGACGTAGCCGAGGCTGGTCAGCTCCTGGCGCAGCTCGTCGTGGTTTTCGATGATGCCGTTGTGGACAAGTGCGATACGCGCGGTCTCTTCGTTCGGCGAGAAGTGCGGGTGGGCATTGTGCGACGCCGGCGCACCGTGGGTGGCCCAGCGGGTGTGGGCGATACCGGTGAAGCCGTCCAGGCGCGCTTCGCGGACCTGGGATTCGAGGTCGGCCACGCGCGAGGTGCTGCGCGAACGGGTCAGGCGGCCGTCGAGGTGGACGGCGACGCCGCAGGAGTCATAGCCCCGGTATTCCAGGCGCTTCAGGCCTTCGATCAGGACGGGAGTGATGTTGCGCTTGGCGACTGCACCGACGATACCGCACATGGCTTCTACCTCATTAAAAATTGTTAACTAAAGCTATGCTAGGGCAACTGTCGTGAAATAAGCTTTCAGAATCAGCCTGTTTTTGTTAGATTATTTCATGACCCTACAGTGATGAAATTTTCTTTCATTTCATCGAACATATTTTAAGAATATTTCACAGCGATGACAGAAGAACCTATCCTCGACGAACTAGATCGTCGCATCCTCAACACACTGCAGACTGATGCATCGCATACGAACGCCGAACTGGCGGAACTGGTGCATGTCTCGCCGCCTACTTGCCTACGCCGCGTCAAGCAGTTGACCGAGGGCGGCGTGATCGAGCGCCAGGTGGCGATCGTGAATCCGGACAAGGTCGGCGCCCGGCTGACGGCCATCGTCGAGATCACGCTCGATGTGCAGGCTGCCGAGCGCATGGACCAGTTCGAGAAGCTGGCGGCGCTGGAAAACGCGGTGATGCAGTGCTACCGCGTGGCGCCGGGGCCGGATTTCGTGCTGATCGTGCAGGTGCCGGATATGCCGGCGTATCACGCGCTGGCGCATCGCTTGTTCACATCCCACGCGAATGTGCGGAATGTGAAGGCGTATTTTTCTACGCATCGCAGCAAGTTTGATACGCGGATTGCGGTTTGATTGAGAGCTAATTGCTACTCATGCAAACTTGGGTTCCGGCCTTCGCCGGAACGACGATGTAGGGGCTGAACTTGATGCTCGACTGTGGATAACTATGTGGAAGACCCCTTTGAAAACCACAGGATAAGCATGTGATTACCCTGTGTTTTTCTTGTGTTTTTCCTGTGATTACCCTGTCGGTATCCGGTGGATTACTTCTTCACCTTCACCGGGCGCTTCCAGTTTTCGATGGTCATTTGTTTCGGGCGCGAGATGGTCAGCTTGCCGGCCGGTGCGTCCTTGGTGAGGGTGGTGCCCGCACCCAGGGTCGCCCCTGCGCCCACGGTGACCGGGGCCACCAGCTGGCTGTCGCTGCCGATGAAGGCGTCGTCCTCGATCACGGTGCGGAACTTGTTGGCGCCGTCGTAATTGCAGGTAATGGTGCCCGCGCCGATGTTCACGCGCGAACCCACGGTGGCGTCGCCCACGTAGGCCAGGTGGTTGGCCTTCGAGTGCGCGGCGACGGTGCTGTTCTTGATCTCGACGAAGTTACCCACATGGACGTCCTCGCCCAGCTGGGTGCCCGGACGCAGGCGCGCATACGGGCCGATCTGCGACTTGTCGCCCACCACGGCGTCTTCGATGTGGCAGAAAGGCTTGATCTGGGCGCCCGCGCCGATCCTGGCGTTCACCAGCACGCAGTTCGGTCCGATGCTCACGCCGTCGGCAATTTCCACGCGGCCCTCGAAGACGCAGCCGACGTCGATCACGACATCGCGGCCGCACACCAGTTCGCCACGCACGTCGATGCGCGCCGGATCCATCAGGGTGACGCCTTTTTCCAGCAGGGCATTGGCGATATTCAGTTGATGACGGCGCTCCAGCTCGGCCAGCTGGACCTTGCTGTTGACGCCGGCCACTTCCCACTCCGCCGAGGGCTGGGCGGACACGACCGGTACGCCCTCGGCCACGGCCTTGGCGACGATGTCGGTCAGGTAATACTCGCCCTGGGCATTGTTGTTCGACAGCGATTCCAGCCAGCTCTTCAGGCGGCTGGTGGGGATGACCATGATGCCGCTGTTGATCTCGCGGATCGCGCGTTCCGCCTCGTTGGCATCCTTTTCCTCGACGATGCGCACGATATTGCCGTTCTCGCGGACGATGCGGCCCAGGCCGAAGGGATTGGCCTGCTCGACGGTCAGGATCGCCAGCTTGTCCTTACCGGCAGCCTCGACCAGGCGCTGCAGCGAATCGGCAGTGGTCAGCGGTACGTCGCCGTACAGCACCAGGGTGGGCGCGTTGTCATCGATCTGCGGTACGGCCTGCATCACGGCGTGGCCGGTGCCCAGCTGCGGCTGCTGCAGGGCAGTGTCGATCGCGGCGCCGGTGGATTCTGCCAGCTTGGCCACCATCTCGGGCACCGCTGCGCCCCCGTGACCATAAATCACGCATAATTTGCTCGGCTTGAGGCTGCGGGCGGTGTCGATGACATGCTGCAACAGTGGCTTCCCAGCCAGCGGATGCAGAACTTTTGGCAGTGCGGATTGCATGCGCTTACCCATGCCGGCGGCGAGGATCACTACGTTCATAAGCCGTTCTCGAAAAAGTTGAAAATATGAAAAATTTTAGCACGCCAGATTCCTTGTTCCGGCGCACATTTGCCCTGTTGGCCATTGCGCTGCTGGCGCTGGTGGCGGGCTGCAGCACGATCCGCTTCACCTACAACCAGGGCGACACTTTACTTTACTGGTGGTTGGATTCCTACGTCGACTTCGAGGGTACCCAAGCCGACGTCGCCAAGCGCGACATCAATAAGTTATTCCAGTGGCACCGCCAGACCCAGCTCAAGGATTACGCTGCCTTGCTGGGAACTTTCCAGCGAGAGCTGGGCGGCACTCCCACCCAGGCCGACCTGATCACCGGTTACCGCGAGATGCGCGTGCGCGGCGAGCGCCTGGCGCTGCACGCCGTGCCCGAGATGACCACCCTGGCGATGTCGATCACACCGGAGCAGATCGGCAACATCGAAAGCAAATTCAACAAGAAGAACGAAGAATACCGCCGCAAGTTCGTCACCGGCGACGCGGAAAAACGCCAGAAGGCCCGCTACAAGAAATCGATGGAGCAGTTCGAGCTCTGGTTCGGCAATTTCACCAGCGAGCAGGAAACGATCATGCGCCGGGCCTCGGACGCGCGTCCGCTCGACGCCCACATCTGGCTGGAGGAACGCCAGTGGCGCCAGCGCCGCATCCTGGCCATGCTGCGCAAGGTACAGCTGGAGAAATTGAACCGCGAACAGACGACGGCCCAGGTCCAGGCCATGCTGCGCGATATCTTCGGCCGCCTCGAGTCGCCCGAGCGCAAATCCTTCTACGACAACTACATCGACCAGACCACGAAGTACATCCTGACCGCGATCCGCACGGCGACCCCGGCGCAAAAAGCCCATGCCCAGCAGCGCATGCAAGGCTGGATCCAGGATTTCCAGGCCTTGGCGGCCGGCAAGTAGCGAGAAAAAGGGGAGCGGGGCCCATGCTATAGTGCCGCCCATGCAGAAAAAGTCCCACCCCAAGCCCCATGGCGCGCCGCGCATGGCGCAGCACCAGGTCCGCATCATCGGCGGCGCCTGGAAACGCAGCCTTCTCCCCGTTGTCGACGCCCTTGGCCTGCGCCCGACGCCGGACCGGGTCCGCGAAACGGTCTTCAACTGGATCAACCACCAGCTCGGCGGCGACTGGGAAGGCGTCACCGTCCTCGATCCCTTCGCCGGCTCCGGCGCCCTGGGTTTCGAAGCGGCCAGCCGCGGCGCCGCCTCGGTGACGATGATCGACAACCATGGCCCGGCAGTACGCCAGCTCGAAGCGAACCGCGACAAGCTCAAGGCCGGCAACATCACCGTCTTGCGCGCGGACGCCGTCACGATGTTGCGCGACATGGCCGCGCGCGGCCAGCGCTTCGATGTGATCTTCCTCGATCCGCCTTATCAACAAGAACTCCTGGCCAAGACCTTGCCCCTGTGCCCGGCGCTGCTGAAGGAGGACGGCATGGTCTATGCCGAAGCCGAAGCGGCCCTGCCCCTGGAAGAAGGCGAGGACAGGCCGGAATGGCTGGGCGGCTGGGAAGCGGTACGCGCCGATAAAGCCGGCATGGTCTATTACCACCTGCTCAAGTTGCACAAAAACAAAACCTAAGCGACGATTCTGCACAAGAATTGAGCAAAAGCCGCCCCACCCTGGGGCGGTTGCCGGTTTTTCAGGCATAATGCGCCTTTAACAGGGCATTCTCAGGAGCCGCAATGGTTGTAGCCGTTTATCCAGGTACGTTCGATCCGCTGACCCGCGGCCACGAGGATTTGGTGCGTCGTGCATCCGGCCTGTTCGACCGTCTGATCGTCGGCGTTGCAGACAGCAAGAACAAGCGTCCATTCTTTACGCTCGACGAACGGCTCGAGATCGCCAAGGAAGTGCTGGGCCATTATCCGAACGTGCAGGTCGAGAGTTTCTCGGGACTGCTCAAGGATTTCGTGCGCGAGCACGATGCCCGTGTGATCGTGCGCGGCCTGCGCGCGGTATCGGATTTCGAATACGAGTTCCAGATGGCGGGCATGAACCGCTACCTGCTGCCCGATGTCGAAACCATGTTCCTGACCCCGTCCGACCAGTACCAGTTCATTTCGGGCACCATCGTGCGCGAAATCGCGCTGCTGGGCGGCGATGTGTCGAAATTTGTCTTCCCCTCGGTCGACCGCTGGCTGCAAAAGAAAATCGCCACCATGGCGGCCGCACCGAAAGCCTGAGCGAGAAGTAGCATGGCCCTTTTGATTACCGACGACTGCATCAATTGCGACGTGTGCGAGCCCGAGTGCCCGAACGAAGCGATTGCTATGGGCGAAGAGTTCTACCAGATCGATCCGAACAAGTGCACCGAATGCGTCGGTCACTTCGACGAGCCGCAATGCCAGCAGGTCTGCCCGGTGGCCTGCATTCCCCTGCATCCCGACTGGCGCGAATCGCGCGAGCAACTGCTGGCCAAGTACGAGCGCCTGACTGCCGCCAAGACGGCGGCCTGATTACAAGACCGGCTCCCAGTCGCCGGTCTCCTCGCTTTTCCTGTATTTCCTCTTCACCGCGGTCTTCCACGCCACCATGTGCGCGGTCCGTTCGCGCGCCTCGCCGCGTTCCGCCACTTCGTCCCACACCTCGTTGAATACCGCCTGGTAGGTCTCCAGCGCATAGTCCGGCAGGCCCGCGCGCACGTGCGGCGGCAGCTCGGAAATCGATCGATAGGGCATGCTATGCTCCTTTCATGGATGCTCAAGACGACGATCTGGCCGGCAAGCTCCCCCATTCAGTGCACGAGAACCTCGGCACGATTGCGGAATTTCACGAGCGCAAGAAGGAGCAGTTGTCCCCAGCCCAGGCCTTTTTCGAGCGGGTGAGCCTGGTCCTGGGCACGCCGGCCTATGTCGCCGCCAATCTCGTGTTCGCAGTGTGCTGGATCGCCTGGAACCTTGTCGCACCCAATATCGGCTTCACGCAGATCGACGAGCCTCCCTTCTTCTGGCTCCAGGGCCTCATCGGCCTGAACGCCTTCATCATTTCCACCGCCGTGCTGATTCGCCAGAATCGCATGTCCAAGCTCGCCAACCACCACGCCCATGTCGACCTGCAGGTCAGCCTGCTGGCGGACGAAAAGACCAGCAAGATCATCCAGATGCTCGAAGAGCTGCGCCGCGACATGCCCGGGGTCAGGAACAAGGTCGACGAGGAGGCGGATGAGCTCGCCCAGCGCACCGATACGGAGGCGGTGATCACCGCCATCGAGCGCGAGTCAGACGGCATCAACTGCGAACGCAAATAATTCCCTGAAGAGCTGTCCTATGAACCGGCTAGGGTCATGCCCACGCCGGTTCTTTCCTTCGTCCGTCGTCTTTACCGGAAGTAATTTACAACGACCTATTGAATGTGAAATTCGTGTAATAGGTATTCTTCTGATTTAATTGATGCGCCAAAATAGGGACAACGTCTCCAAATATATCAATTTTTCAGGAAACGATAGAAGAACAGCCGGCTTACAAGATCTTCGCTTAACAACGATACTTTGTCCCTCTTTGATCACGCATTCCCACGCGAACTCGCATTTTTGTATCAATCCCTGAAAATCCAAATATCTACTCTTTGTGATATTTGTTAAATCGGATAATCAAGAAAACCCCGGTGACGAAGAGTCACCCATGCATGCGCCCGGAATGGTCGGCATATCAGAGGAGAAAACGAAAGGGATATAGCCGCGGCATCGATTTCGGCGGCAGACGGGGAAAGCGGACGAAAAAAAACGCGGTATCCGTTTCCGGACACCGCGCTACACGGAGAAATCGGGAGTGCTGGGTGGCGCTTAGTGGCGGCAGGCCATGGCGCGTACTTCGGCGGCCTCGACCTCGTTCAGGCCCGCAGCCCGGCGTTCGCGCGCCAGCGCATCGCGCTGGGCCTGGCGCGCGGCCAGCTCGGCCTTGGTGCGGCGCGGGCGCACGGTCAGGAACAAGGCGCGGCCGATGCCGACCAGCAGCGGACGGAAGAACATGGCCGTACCACCCAGCAGCGCCAAGGTCGCAGTAGTGCGGAACACCTGGCCGTAAGGCAAGGTGGCGGCGGTCTGGAGTAGGGTAGTTGCAGCGGACATGATCTAGCTCAATATGGTATGGTGTGAAATATAGTGCAACGCAACATATAAATCTAATTCCGTTTGTTGATAGTGCTTATACTGTTTGTGAATGATTTGATGTACACTTGTGTGCACACAACAGTCCTCCCCGAGTTCCCATGAGCTTCCTGACGCTTGACCTGAACCTGCTGCGCGTTTTCGACGCGGTGATGACCGAGCAAAACCTGACCCGCGCCGCCGGCCACCTGGCGATGACCCAGCCGGCAGTCTCCAACGCCATCAAGCGTTTGCGGGAAAGCCTGGGCGACGAACTCCTGATCCGCACCGCCTATGGCGTCAAGCCGACGCCGCGCGCCGAAGCGCTGTGGCCGGCCGTGCGCCAGGCCCTGGCGGCGCTGGAAGCGGCCGTGATGCCGGAAACCTTCGACGTTTCCAAGGCCCAGGCCACCTTCCGCATGGCGATGGCCGACGCCACCGCCGCGCTGTGGCTGCCGTCCCTGATGCGTTCGATCGAAAGCGAGGCGCCGGGCGTGAACATCCGCATGGTGCCGCTGACCACGCGCGAACCGCGTCCCATGCTGCTGCGCGGCGACATCGACCTGGCGGTGGGCTTTTTCCCGGGCGTGGCGGCCCAGCTGTCCTACGAGACCGGCTCGCCGATCCGCCACGAGCGCCTGTATTCGGGGGTCTATGTGTGCGTGATGCGCAAGGACCACCCGCTGGCCAAGGAAAAGCTGGACCTGGACACTTATTGCAAGGCCAACCACCTCCTGGTGAGCTTCTCGGGACGGGCGCACGGCCTGGTCGACGAAGCGCTGGCCCAGATCGGCCGCGAACGCCGCATCCTGCTGACGGTGAATCAGTTCTTCACGGCAGGGCGCGTGGTGGCGAATTCGGATCTGATTACGGTGCTGCCGAAGCACCTGATGGTCTCGACCGGCATGACCGATGTGCTGGTCTGGCGCGAGCTGCCTTTCCAGCTGCCGGCCGTGCACCTGGACATGCTCTGGCACGAGCGCGACGGCCGCAGCCCGGCGCACCGCTGGCTGCGCAAGAACCTGGAAAGTATGGCGGAGAGCGCATCGCCGAAGACGGGCGCGCGCAAGGTGGTGTAATGCCCTGGTGCGCGGGGCTGGGGCCAGCTCCCGCGCCCGGTCTGCTCAACGAATGGGCAGCTTGGTCGTGTTCTTGACTTCTTCCATCACCGCATAGGTGTGCGTCTCGCGCACGCCCTTCTGCAGCAGCGTCTTGCCCAGGAATTCACGGTAAGCCGCCATATCCTTCACGCGCGCCTTGACCAGGTAGTCGAAACCGCCTGCCACCATATGGCATTCCAGGACTTCCGGGATCATCTGGACGCTCTGTTTGAATGCATCGAAGACTTCAGGAGTGGTACGATCCAGTACGACCTCGATGAACACCAGCAGCGAGACATCCAGCAGCTGGGGATTGAGCTGGGCCGTATAACCCTGGATATAACCGGACTCATGCAGCTTGCGCACGCGTTCCAGGCAGGCGGCGGGGGACAGGTTGACCCGTGCGGCCAGTTCGACGTTGCTTATTCGCCCGTCATTCTGCAATTCGGCCAGAATTTTCTTACTGATCTTGTCCAGCATCGGTCTCTCTCCGTTATAAATATTATTCGGTCAGATTGTCGCACCAAAAACTATCTTTTGCTAGTCTGTCGTAAAAACAGAATTAATCCAGAAGATTTCCTTCTACAATCGAATCATTTCACCGTGTCATGACATGCGCCGGCCAGCTCCCCAGCGGTACGGCGCTTTTGCTGCGCGCGGTGGCCCGTTTCCTCCCTTTTTCGATTGAAGACCAGCCATGCAGATTGCCGCTTCCCCGGCCTCCACCTTTGTTCCGTTCGATGCGCTCCAGGCCGAAGTCAAGCGCGACCAGTCGCCGCTGCGCGCAGCCATCACCGCCGCCTACCGCCGCGATGAAACCGAAGCCGTGCAATGGCTGCTGGCCCAGGGCGCCAGCGCCAACGGCGATGCCTACATGCTGGCGCACCGCCTGGTCTCGAGCGTGCGCGAAAAGCGCACCCGTTCCTCGGGCGTGGATGCGCTGATGCACGAGTTCTCGCTGTCGTCGGAAGAAGGCGTGGCGCTGATGTGCCTGGCCGAAGCGCTGCTGCGCATTCCGGACAGCGAAACCGCCGACCGCCTGATCGCCGACAAGATCAGCAAGGGCGACTGGCGCAAGCACCTGGGCGAATCGCCCTCGCTGTTCGTCAACGCCGCCACCTGGGGCCTGCTCATCACCGGCAAGCTGGTGAGCACCAATAGCGAAAAAGGCCTGGGCTCGGCCCTCACCCGCATCATCGCCAAGGGCGGCGAACCGCTGATCCGCAAGGGCGTGGACCTGGCGATGCGCATGCTGGGCAACCAGTTCGTCACCGGCCAGACCATCGAGGAAGCGCTGAAGAACAGCCGCGAGAACGAAACCCGCGGCTACCGCTACTCCTACGACATGCTGGGCGAAGCCGCGCTGACGGAAAGCGATGCGAAGAACTACTACGCTTCCTACGAAACCGCGATCCATGCGATCGGCAAGGCCTCGAACGGCCGCGGCATCAAGGACGGCCCGGGCATCTCGATCAAGCTGTCGGCCCTGCACCCGCGCTACAGCCGCGCGCAGTACGCCCGCGTGATGGGCGAACTGCTGCCGCGCGTGCGCAGCCTGGTCCTGCTGGCCAAGCAGTACAACATCGGCATCAACATCGACGCCGAGGAAGCCGACCGCCTCGAGATCTCGCTCGACATGCTGGAAGCCCTGGCTTTCGACCCTGAGCTGGCCGGCTTCGAAGGCATCGGCCTGGTGGTCCAGGCTTACCAGAAGCGCTGCCCCTTCGTGATCGACTTCGTGGTCGACCTGGCCAAGAGGAGCGGCCGCAAGTTCATGGTGCGCCTGGTGAAGGGCGCCTACTGGGACGCCGAAATCAAGCGCGCCCAGGTGGACGGCATGCCGGGCTATCCGGTCTACACCCGCAAGGTCTACACCGACGTCTCCTACCTCACCTGCGCACGCAAGCTGCTGGCCGCCACCGACGTGATCTACCCGCAGTTCGCGACCCACAACGCGCATTCGCTGTCGGTGATCTACACCTGGGCCAAGGCCGACGGTGTCAGCAACTACGAATTCCAGTGCCTGCACGGCATGGGCGAGACCCTGTACGACCAGGTCGTCGGCAAGAACAAGCTGGACAAGGCCTGCCGCATTTACGCGCCGGTCGGTTCGCACGAGACCCTGCTCGCCTACCTGGTGCGCCGCCTGCTGGAAAACGGCGCCAACTCGTCCTTCGTGAACCAGATCGTGGACGAAAACGTCGCGATCGACACCCTGCTGGCCGATCCGTTCGAGCAGGCGCGCGCCGCCGGCGCCAAACCGCACCCGGCCATCGCCCAGCCGCTGAACATGTTCGGCGCCGAGCGCAAGAACTCCGCCGGCTACGACCTGGTCAACGAAAACGTCCTGCGCCAGGTCACCGAAGGCCTGGCCCAGCAGCGCCAGCACGCGGCCGGCCCGCTGATCGCAGGCGGCGTCGAAGGCAGCGGCACCGCCAATGTCGTCAACCCGGCGCAATCGGCCGACATCGTCGGCACCGTGCGCGAAGCCTCGCGCGCCGACGTCGAGACCGCGCTGGCTGCCGCGTCAGGCTTCGCCGCCGAATGGGCCGCCACCAGCGCCGACGCGCGCGCCGCGATCCTGGAACGCACCGCCGACCTGTTCGAGCAGAACGGCGTCGAACTGATGGCCCTGGCCGTGCGCGAAGCCGGCAAGTCGCTGCCGAACGCGATCGCCGAACTGCGTGAAGCGGTCGACTTCCTGCGCTACTACGCCGTGCAAGCCCGTACTTCGGCCGCCGAGGGCGCACTGGGTCCTGTCACCTGCATCAGCCCTTGGAACTTCCCGCTGGCGATCTTCACCGGCCAGGTGGCCGCCGCCCTCGTGGCCGGCAACGTGGTGCTGGCCAAGCCGGCGGAGCAGACCCCGCTGATCGCCCACCGCGCGGTGGAACTGTTCATCGAAGCGGGCGCCCCGCGCGCCGCCCTGCAGCTGCTGCCGGGCCGCGGCGAGGTGGTCGGCGCCGCGCTGACCGCCGATACCCGCATCAGGGGCGTGATCTTCACCGGCTCCACCGAAGTGGCGCAGCTGATCAACCGCCTACTTGCCGCGCGTGCCGAAAAAGAAGGCATCGATATCCCGCTGGTGGCCGAAACCGGCGGCCAGAACGCCCTGATCGTCGATTCCTCGGCGCTGCCGGAACAGGTGGTGCAGGACGTCCTGAGCTCCGCTTTTGATAGCGCCGGCCAGCGCTGCTCGGCGCTGCGCGTGCTGTTCCTGCAGGAAGACATCGCCGACAAGACCATCAAGATGCTCAAGGGCGCGATGCAGGAACTGGTTGTGGGCAGCCCGGACCGCCTGGCCACCGACATCGGCCCGGTGATCGACGCCGAAGCGCAAGGCAAGCTGCTGGCCCACATCGAACGCATGAAGGCCACCGCGCGCAGCCACTTCGCGCTCGAGCTCCCAAGCTCCGTGACCGGCTACGGCACCTTCGTACCGCCGACCGTGCTCGAAATCGCCTCGCTGGCGGAACTGAAGCAGGAAGTCTTCGGCCCGGTGCTGCACATCGTGCGCTACCGCCGCGCCGAGCTGGCGCAGGTGATCGACACCATCAACGCCACCGGCTACGGCCTGACCCTGGGCGTGCACTCGCGTATCGACGAGACCATCGACTTCATCGTCGAACGTGCGCATGTGGGTAACATCTACGTGAACCGCAACATCGTTGGCGCGGTCGTGGGCGTGCAACCCTTCGGCGGCGAAGGCAAGTCCGGCACCGGCCCGAAGGCCGGCGGTCCGCTCTACCTGAAGCGCCTGCAGCGCGCCGCGGCGCCGCTCATGCAGCACCAGCGTACTCCGGAAGCGGGCCTGGAAGCGCTGCTCGGCTGGCTGCGCAGCAGCGGCCACCAGGACATCGCCGCGCTGGCCGAAGGCTACGGCCGCTCGGCGCTGCAGGGCGTGACGGTCGACCTGCCGGGTCCGACGGGCGAGCGCAACCAGCTGTCCTTCACCCCGCGCGGCACCGTGCTGTGCGCGCCCGCCACCCAGGCCGGCCTGCTCAACCAACTGGCCGCCGCGCTGGCGACCGGCAACCGCGCCCTGGTGCTGGCCGGCTCGCAGGAGCTGATTCCGGCCAACCTTCCGGTGCTGGTCAAGGAGCGCGTGCGCTTCGTCGGCGAGGCGGAACTGGGTGCGGAAGACTTCCAGATCGCGCTGCTGGAGACCGGCCTGGCCGGCACGCTGCGCTCGCAGCTGGCTGCGCGTCCGGGCGCAATCGTTGGTATCGTGGACACCAGCGCCAGGGAGCCGGTGGCCCTGTGGCGCCTGGTGGCCGAGCGCGCGGTGTGCGTCAACACGACCGCGGCTGGCGGTAACGCAAGCCTGATGACGCTGGGCCTGTAAGAATCGAAGTCGGACGCGTGGATGGGACTCCCCCGTCCACGCCAAATGAGCATAGAGTAGGAAGGGTAGAAGAGACGATTTTACAAAAAGAGCTGCAAAATGTGCCGCAACAAGGCCGGGGCCACAAGCTCCGGCCCTGACAAGGACAGCTCCTCACACATGGAGGTAGACATGCTGGTTGGCGTTCCAAAGGAAATCAAGAACCACGAATACCGGGTTGGCCTCACGCCCCCGTCCGTACGCGAACTCACCGCGCGCGGGCACCAGGTGCTCGTGCAGAAGAACGCTGGCGCGGAAATCGGCCTGCTCGACGAGCAGTACGTGGCCGCCGGCGCCAAGATCGTCGAAACGGCGAAGGAAATCTTCGAGCGCGCCGAGATGATCGTCAAGGTCAAGGAGCCGCAGCCCGGCGAATGCGCGATGCTGCGCCCGAACCAGGTGCTCTACACCTACCTCCACCTCGCTCCCGATCCCGAACAAACCGCCGCGCTGGTCAAGTCCGGCGCGATCTGCATCGCCTACGAAACCATCACCGGCCCGGGCGGCGGCCTGCCTTTGCTCGCCCCGATGAGCGAAGTGGCGGGACGCATGGCTATCCAGGCCGGCGCCAGCCACCTGGAGAAGTCCAAGGGCGGCATGGGCCTGCTGCTGGGCGGCGTGCCGGGCGTGGAAGCAGGGCACGTGGTCATCATCGGCGCGGGCGTGGTCGGCACCAATGCGCTGCAGATGGCGGCCGGCCTGGGCGCGCGCGTGACGGTGCTCGACAAGAACGTCGACCGCCTGCGCCAGCTCGACCTGGTCTACGGCAACCGCATCTCGACCCTGTATTCGAACGCGCACGCGCTGGAAGAAAGCGTACTCTCTGCCGACCTGGTGATCGGCGGCGTGCTGGTGCCGGGCGCCGCGGCGCCGAAGCTGGTTAGCCGCGACATGGTCTCGCGCATGAAGAAAGGCTCGGTCATCGTGGACGTGGCGATCGACCAGGGCGGCTGCTTCGAAACCTCGCATGCGACCACCCATGCCGATCCGACCTTCGTGGTCGACGGCGTGATCCACTACTGCGTGGCGAACATGCCGGGCGCGGTGGCGCGCACCTCCACCTTCGCCCTCAACAACGCCACCATCGGCCATGCCGTCGCGCTGGCGAGCAAGGGCTGGCGCCGCGCACTGGCGGACGATGTCCACCTGCGCCACGGCCTGAACGTCTGCCAGGGCAAGGTCACCTACGAAGCCGTGGCGCGCGACCTGGGCTACGACTACGTGCCGGCCGAATCGCTCCTGGCCTGAAGCGGCGCCTCGGCCAGGTCCCGGCACAGGCGCCGGGTGATGTGAAAGGCATACTGCGCGGCGACCGATTTCACGAATCGCATGAAATCGGGCGCCGCGTTTTCATTGGCGTTGTCGGAAATCGCGCGGATCACGGCGCAGGGCACGCCCAGCTCATGGCACACCTGCGCCACCGCGGCGCCTTCCATTTCCACCGCCACCAGTCCGGGAAGCGCGCCATTCATCGCCTCGATGCGGCTCTTCTCGTTGACGAACTGGTCGCCGCTCGCCACCAGGCCGCGGTGCACGCGCGGACGCTGGAGGCGGAATTCGCGCCTTTCTCCTTCGCTGACGGCGTCCAGGAAGTCCAGCTCGAGGAAATCCTGGGCCGCGCCAACCAGGCGCATCGACAGCTGCTGGTCGGGCTGGAAGTGGGTCTGGCCGGTCAGCGGCACTTCGAAGCGAGGGAACAGGGGACTTGCATCCATGTCGTGCTGGACCAGCGATTCCGCGACCACGATATCGCCTACCTGCACCGTTTTATCCCCGGCGCCGGCCACGCCGGTAAAGAGGATGTGGGTAACTCCGAACTTCTCCACAAGCGTTGTGGCGGTCATGGCTGCCGCAACCTTGCCAATTCGCGATAAAACGCACACAGCGTCGATTTCCCACAGTTGTCCAGCAACGTAGTCGCGCATGCCATGGATGAGCCTGGAGGGCCCTCTCATGGCTTCCACGAGCCCCACCTGTTCTTCGTGCAGTGCGCTGATGATCCCTAATCGCATGGTTTTTCGTCTTTTTTCTCTTTAAAGCGGTTTGCGGAAGTACACCACGCGTTCGGTTTCCTCGAATCCCAGCGCCAGATGCATGTCCTGGCTTGCCTTATTTTCGAGCAAAGCATCGGAAGCCATTTCACTGCAGCCCTGTTCGCGCGCCCATTGCTGGGCTTTTTCGACCAGCAAGCGGGCAATGCCTTGCCTGCGGCAGTCTGGAGCGACGTACAAGCCTTCCAGGAAGCCGACAGGAGAACTGTCGGTGCCGTTGACGTAGTCGCTCCTGAGCGCGATTTCCACCAGTCCCTGAGCTTCGCCGGCATCGGAGTAGGCCAGGAACTGTGCATAACGCTGCGGTTGTGCACAGCAGTCCTGCATTTCAGCCAGATGCTCGCTGCTTTCTGCTGGCCATAAGGCCACGCGCAGCTCGAGCCAGCCTGCTTGTTCAGGGCTTGTACAGCGCTTGATGGTGGTCATGGAGAGACTCAGTGTGGTGACGTAGCCTTGAAGATTAGCAGAAGCATATCTTCTGGCAGCTGTTCACTGCGTTTTTGCTTCTGTTGTTTACCTAAAGAATGTGTATACAAAGTTGGTAGTGATAGTAAACGGCCAAGCGTCTGTGGATAACAACGGTTTACTCCACAGTATCAAGCGCTTACATGATCGTTTACCTGCTGAACAAACCTTGCGTCCAGCTTGCACGAAACTTGGACAAAAAATGCCGGAGTCTTCAAATCGATCGTTCTGCACATCTGATCCTGTGGATATTCATCAGCTTTTCCACAGCCGGGATGGCGGGTCGGCAGTTTTAGCGTTGGTGGATCAGTGCCGGCATCGTTTTGTCGACCAGGATGGAGACAAGACATCCGAGCTGTTCAGCTGAACTCTGTTTTGCAGATCACAGGTTTGTAAGACCTTGCTTCTTTTTTTGGCAGACGGTTTTCGGCAGAGAGTTCGCAGCTGGTTTTTGAATGGGCTGGCTGGATTGGAAAAGCGGAAAGGTTTTGTTGTTGTATCTAAAGGTATGTATACAAAGCTGGTAGTGATAGTAAACGGCTCATCATTTGTGGATAAGTCCAGTTTTTTCCACAACATCAAACGTTTACGGTCGCGTTAACCTGCAGGACAAACCTTGCTTTTGCATTGCAGGAAACTTGGATAGAAATTGGATGGGGTGCGTAAACCGCTGCTTCTACACATTCGATCCTGTGGATATTCATGGGCTTTTCCACAGAGCGCATACGGACGGGGACGTTTTTGCCTGCAAAACGGGCTCTGCCTGGGCAGGCCGCGAAGCTGACAAAGGGGCGCCAGCGGGTGTGCGAAGTTGCAACAGCCCGGGCAAAAAAATTTTTTTTCTGAAGCTCGTCGGGTTTACAACCAAGATCTGTATACCACGTTGGTAGTAGTGGTTAACGCCTGCCCAGTTCTGTGGACAAGCTGGTTAACGCTCCAAAAATCAAACGTTTACGTTCCGGATAAGCCGGTGCACTGCCGCGCAAAGTTCCTGGTGGCAAATCTGGACAAGATTTTTGCCTGTGCAAAAAAGCCGAGTTTTGCACAAACGATACCTGTGGATATCAAGTCGGTTATCCACAGATGGGCTCTAGACTTCCGTTTACGATCTGGTAAGCTCCACTCATCGAACTACGGTCGGAGGCATGTTGGACCTCGCTGCACTGTCGTACCTGCTCGCTTTTTGCATGCCGGAGCCCGGCGGCATGCCCATTCGAGCGCTGCGATGAGCATGGAGTCCGCAGGCGACTACGACTACATCATCGTCGGAGCCGGCACCTCCGGCTGTGTGCTGGCCAAGCGGCTGACCGAGCGCCAGGATCTCAAGGTCCTGATCATCGAAGCGGGCGGCAAGGACGACTACCTGTGGATCCATATCCCGGTCGGCTACCTGCACTGCATCGGCAATCCGCGCACCGACTGGCTGTTCCGGACCGAGCCGGATGCGGGCCTGGGCGGACGTTCGCTGATCTACCCGCGTGGCAAAGTCCTGGGCGGCAGCTCGTCGATCAACGGCATGATCTACATGCGCGGCCAGAAAGCGGACTACGACCGCTGGGCCGACGTGACCGATGATCCTTCCTGGCGCTGGGACCAGGTGCTGCCGCTGTTCAAGCGCAGCGAAGACCACCATGGCGGCGCCAGCGACATCCACGGCGCCGGCGGCGAGTGGCGCGTCGAGCGCCAGCGCCTGTCGTGGAAGATCCTGGACGCCTTCCGCGATGCGGCCGAACAGGAAGGCATTCCCAAGATCGCCGATCTGAATGCGGGCGGCGGCCAGGGGTCTGCCTATTTCGAGGTCAACCAGCGCCGCGGCATCCGGCTCAATACGGCGCGCGCCTTCCTCAAGCCGGCGGCCCAGCGCGAGAACCTGACCGTGATGACCGGCTGCCACGTCGAGCGCTTGCTGTTCGAGGACACGGAGCAGGGCAAGGTCTGCGTCGGCGTGCAGTTCACCGGCGGCGGCCGCGCCTTTACCGCCAGGGCGCAGCGCGAAACCCTGCTGGCGGCGGGCGCGATCGGTTCACCGCAGATCCTGCAATTGTCCGGAATCGGGCCGGCGGCCCTGCTTCACGAACACGGCATCGCGCCATTGGTCGATGCGCCGGGCGTGGGCGAAAACCTGCAGGACCACCTGCAGCTGCGCATGATCTTCAAGATCAAGGGAGCGCCGACCCTGAATACCCGGGCCGGCAACTGGTTCGGAAAAGCCTGGATCGGTCTCGAGTACGCCTTGAGGCGCAGCGGTCCGATGTCGATGGCGCCGTCGCAGCTGGGCGCGTTCGCCTGTTCGCGGCCCGGATTGGCGGCGCCGGACCTGCAATTCCACGTCCAGCCGCTGTCGCTGGATAAGTTCGGCGACCCGCTGCACCGCTTTCCCGCCTTCACGGCGAGCGTGTGCAACCTGCAGCCGACCTCGCGCGGGCATGTGCGCATCGCGTCCGGCGACAGTTATGCGGCGCCGAAGATCACGCCGAACTACCTGAGCACCGAGGCCGACCGCAAGACCGCCGCCGCCGCGCTGCAGCTGACGCGCCGCATCGCGGCCGCGCCCGGCCTGGCGCGCTACCAGCCGCAGGAATACCTGCCTGGTCCGGCTTATCAGACGGAAGAGGAGCTGGCGCAAGCCGCCGGCATGATCGGCACCACGATCTTCCATCCGGTGGGTACCTGCCGCATGGGCAGCGCCGGCGATCCGCTGGCCGTGGTCGACAGCCGGCTGCGGGTGCGCGGCGTGCACAAGCTGCGCGTAGTGGATGCCTCGATCATGCCCTTCATCACCTCGGGCAATACGAATTCCCCGACGATCATGATTGCGGAGAAGACCGCGACCGACATCCTCTCCCGGATGGAAGAGCCGCGTGGATAACTCTGTGCATAAATAGCTGAATAGCACGGGAATTGCCTGTGCAAAACTGCACACCCACCTTGCGCAGGTTCAAAGCAACAAACACGCACACTGTAGCGCTGGCGTATTGTGAGCCTCCAGCCTAGTATGTATTATTACTTGAGCAATGTTGCCTTTGCAGTAGCACGTGGGAGAACCAATGGCGGATGTCATCCTGGAGACAAGGGATCTGACCAAGGAATTCAAAGGATTCACGGCAGTTAGCAACGTCAACCTCAAGGTCCAGCGCGGCCATATCCATGCGCTGATCGGCCCCAATGGCGCGGGCAAGACCACTTGTTTCAATCTCCTGACCAAGTTTCTGGTCCCGACTTCCGGGCAGATCCTGTTCAATGGCAAGGACATCACCGGCGCCCGGCCCGCCCAGATCGCCCGCATGGGGGTGATCCGCTCCTTCCAGATCTCGGCTGTTTTCCCCCACTTGAGCGTGCTCGAAAACGTGCGCATCGGCCTGCAGCGCCGGCTCGGCACCAGCTTCCATTTCTGGCGCAGCGAGCGTTCGCTGGAGAGCCTGAATACGCGCGCGATGGAGCTGCTGGCCGAGGTCGGCCTGGACGGCTTCGCCCATGTGTTGACGGCCGACTTGCCGTATGGCCGCAAGCGGGCGCTCGAGATCGCCACGACCCTGGCCATGGAACCGGAACTGATGCTGCTGGACGAGCCCACCCAGGGCATGGGCCATGAAGATGTCCACAGGGTTACCGAACTGATCAAGAAAGTCTCGGCAGGGCGCACCATCCTGATGGTGGAGCACAACATGAGCGTCGTGTCGGGCATCTGCGACCGCATCTCGGTGCTCCAGCGCGGCGCCGTGCTGGCCGAAGGCAGCTATGCCGAAGTCTCGCGTAATCCACAGGTGATGGAAGCGTATATGGGCAGCAGCGACGGCCATTTGCAGGGAGCGCACTGATGACCCCCGCACTGGAAATCCGCGACCTGCACGCCTGGTACGGCGAATCGCACATCCTGCACGGCATCGGCCTGAGCGTGAACCCGGGCGAAGTCGTCACCCTGCTGGGCCGCAACGGCGCCGGCCGCACGACCACCCTGCGCGCCATCATGGGCCTGACGGGGCGGCGCAGCGGTTCGATCAAGGTCAACGGCCTTGAAGCCATCGCCCTGCCGACGCACCGCATCGCCCACCTCGGCATCGGCTATTGCCCGGAAGAGCGGGGGATATTTTCGTCCTTGTCCACAGAGGAAAACCTGCTGCTGCCGCCGCGCCAGAAAGGAGCGGAAGGGGGCATGAGCGTGGACGAGATCTACGAAATGTTCCCCAACCTCTACGAACGGCGCAACAGCCAGGGCACGCGCCTGTCGGGCGGCGAGCAGCAGATGCTGGCGGTGGCGCGCATCCTGCGCACCGGCGCGCGTCTGCTGCTGCTGGACGAGATTTCCGAGGGCCTGGCGCCGGTCATCGTGCAGGCCCTGGCGCGCATGATCACGACGCTCAAGTCCAAGGGCTACACCATCGTCATGGTGGAACAGAACTTCCGCTTCGCCGCACCGCTGGCGGACCGGTTTTACGTGGTGGAGCATGGCCAGGTGGTCGAGACGATCGCCGCGGCCGAACTCGATGCCAGGATGCCGGTGCTGACCGAGCTCCTGGGTGTGTGATTTTCCAGAACAGAACGGAGACAAGAAAATGAAACTACGTGCCCTCACTGTGGCCGTCGCTGCCAGCGCCGGCTTTGCCCTGCCTGCCCATGCCCAGATCTCGGGCGACGTGATCAAGATCGGTTTCATCACCGACCTGTCCGGCGTGTATTCGGACATCGACGGCAAGGGCGGTATCGAAGCCATCCAGATGGCGATCGCCGACATGGGCGGCGCCATCAACGGCAAGAAGATCCAGCTGGTCACGGCCGACCACCAGAACAAGCCGGACGTCGCCGCCTCCAAGGCGCGCGAATGGTTCGACCAGCAGGGCGTCGACCTCCTGATCGGCGGCACCAATTCCGGCGCCAGCCTGGCCATGGCCAAGGTGGCGGCCGAGAAGAAGAAGGTCTTCATCGCCATCGGTTCGGGCACGGCCCAGCTGACCAACGAGCAGTGCACGCCCTACACGGTGCACTACGCCTACGACACCGTGGCGCTGGCGCGCGGCACCGGCGCGACCATGATCAAGCAGGGCGGCAAGTCCTGGTACTTCCTGACCGCCGACTACGCCTTCGGCCAGTCGCTCGAGAAGGACACCGCCGACGTGGTCAAGGCCAACGGCGGCACCGTGCTGGGCAGCGTCAAGCACCCGCTGTCGGCCTCGGACTTCTCGTCCTTCCTGCTGCAGGCGCAGTCGTCCAAGGCCCAGGTGCTGGGCCTGGCCAACGCCGGCGGCGACATGATCAACGCGGTCAAGGCGGCCAACGAATTCGGCCTGACCAAGAAGATGAAGATCGCCGGCCTGCTGGTCTTCATCAACGATATCCACACCCTGGGCCTGAACACCACCCAGGGCATGTACCTGACCGACGGCTGGTACTGGGACCAGAACGCCGACACCCGCGCCTGGTCGAAGCGCTATTTCGCCAAGATGAAGAAGCAGCCCTCGATGCTGCAGGCGGGCGATTACTCGGCCGCGACCCAGTTCCTGAACGCGGTCAAGGCCACCGGCACGGACAACGCCGACAAGGTCATCGCACACATGAAGAAGACCCCGATCAACGACATGTTCGCCAAGAACGGCACCATCCGCCCGGACGGCCGCATGGTCTACGACATGTACCTGATGCAGGTGAAGAAGCCTTCGGAATCGAAGTACCCGTGGGATTACTACAAGGTCGTCGCCACCATCCCGGGCGACCAGGCCTACACCAAGAAAGCCGAAACCAAGTGCTCTTTGTGGAAGTAAGCCAACCCGGCTATTTCCACCGTTGTTAGCGTTTGATTCGTCACCCCCGCGAAGGCGGGGGCCCAAGTTTCGCAGCTCAGCCAGACCCCCATGGAAATCTTCGGCATCCCCTCCCAAGCCCTGATGAGCCAGCTCCTGCTGGGCCTGGTCAACGGCTCCTTCTACGCCATGCTCTCGCTGGGCCTGGCCGTCATCTTCGGCCTGCTCAACGTCATCAACTTCTCGCACGGCGCCCTGTACATGGTGGGCGCCTTCGCCGCCTACATCGGCGTCACCAGCTTCGGCCTGAACTACTGGATGATGCTCCTGCTGGCCCCGCTGCTGGTGGGCGCCTTCGGCATCCTGGTCGAGCGCAGCATGCTGCGCTGGCTGTACAAACTGGACCACCTGTACGGCCTGCTGCTGACCTTCGGCATCACCTTGCTGCTGGAAGGCGTGTTCCGCTCCTTCTTCGGCGTCTCGGGCCAGACCCTGGACGTGCCGGAGCAGCTGGCCGGCGCCACCGACCTCGGCTTCATGATCCTGCCCAACTACCGCGCCTGGGTGGTCGTGGCCTCCATCGTGGTCTGCCTGGGCACCTGGTTCGTGATCGAAAAGACCCGCCTGGGCGCCTACCTGCGCGCCGGCACCGAGAACCCCAAGCTGGTCGAAGCCTTCGGCATCAACGTGCCGCTGATGGTCACCCTGACCTACGGCTTCGGCGTGGCGCTGGCCGGCCTGGCGGGCGTGCTGGCGGCGCCCGTGATCAACGTGACGCCGCTGATGGGTTCCAACCTCATCATCGTCGTGTTCGCCGTGGTCGTGATCGGCGGCATGGGCTCGATCCTGGGTTCCATCCTGACTGGCCTGGCGCTGGGCGTGATCGAAGGCCTGACGCGGGTGTTCTATCCGGAAGGCTCGGAAGTGGTGGTGTTCGTCGTGATGGTCATCGTATTGCTGCTGCGCCCGGCCGGGCTGTTCGGCAAGGAAAAGTGAAGAGGGCGCCATGAATAAGAAACTCCTGTACCTGATCGCCCTCGTCGTGGCGCTGGCCGCGCCCTTCTTCGCCTATCCGGTGTTCCTGATGAAGCTGCTGTGCTTCGCCCTGTTCGCCTGCGCCTTCAACCTGCTGATCGGCTTCACCGGCCTGCTGTCCTTTGGCCATGCCGCTTTTTTCGGCAGCGCCGGCTATGTCACCGGGCACTTGCTGACGGTCGTTGGCCTGCCGACCGAACTGGGCATCGTCTGCGGCGTGCTGGCCAGCAGCCTGCTGGGCCTGGTGATCGGCTCGCTGGCGATCCGCCGCCAGGGCATCTACTTCTCGATGATCACCCTGGCGCTGGCCCAGATGGTGTATTTCGCCGCCCTGCGTTCGCCCTATACGCATGGCGAGGACGGCCTGCAGGGCGTGCCGCGCGGCCGCCTGTTCGGCGCGCTCGACCTGTCCAGCGACCTGACCATGTACTACGTGGTGCTGGCCCTGTTCGTGGCCGGCTTCGCCCTGATCGTCCGCACCGTGCATTCGCCCTTCGGCCAGGTGCTCAAGGCGATCAAGGAGAACGAGGCGCGCGCCGTCTCCCTGGGCTACGAGGTCGACCGCTACAAGCTGCTGGCCTTCGTGCTGTCCGCAGCCCTGGCAGGGCTCGCAGGAGCCACCAAAACGCTCGTATTGGGCTTTGAGACGCTGACCGACGTCCACTGGACCATGTCGGGCCTGGTGGTCCTGATGACGCTTGTAGGAGGCATGGGAACGCTTGCCGGGCCCATCCTTGGCGCCTTCCTCATCATTGCCCTGGAAAACAAGCTGGGCGACCTGGGCGCCTGGCTGTCGGAGTCGCTCGGCATCGCGTGGTTCGGCAGCCTGGGCGAGTCGGTGGGCATGGTCACCGGCTTGATCTTCATTGTCTGTGTTCTATTGTTCCGGCGTGGTATTGTGGGGGAAATCGGTGCTCTGCTCGACAAGGGGCGCAAGGCGAATGCCTGAGCGCGCAGGTCCGGGTGGCGGCGCCGCCACTGCTTGCGCCGGGAGAGAGCATGGGTGTCGAGTCGCACCAGGTCACAGTCAATGGTCTGAACATGCATTACGTCAGCATGGGCGAAGGTCCGCCTGTGCTGCTGCTCCACGGTTTTCCTGATACCCATTCCATCTGGCGCAAGCAGATCCCGGCGCTCGCAGCGGCCGGGATGCGCGTCATCGCCCCCGACATGCGCGGCTATGGACAGACCGATGCGCCTTCCAGCACCGGCGCCTACGCCATCGAATTCCTGCGCGCGGACGTGCTGGGCCTGATGGATGTGCTCGGCATCGGGAAGGCGGCCATCGTCGGCCACGACTGGGGCGGGCTGGTCGGCTGGCAAGTCTGCATGGATGCGCCGCACCGGGTGGAACGCTTCGTCGCCATGTCGACCGGCCACCCGGCGGCGATCGCCAACGCGGGCGTGGAGCAGCAGATGCGTTTCTGGTACATCCAGGGCTTCCTGATGCCGGTCGTCGCCGAGCAGGCGATCATGGCCAACGACTGGTTCTTCATTCGCCAGCTGACGCGCAACAAGGAACAGCAAAAATTGTGGCTGTCGGCGCTGGAGCCGGAAGGGCGCCTGACCGCCGCGCTCAACTACTACCGCGCCAATCTCAAGCTGGGTTCGTCGCGCCGCTGGGGGCCGGTCGAGGTGCCGGTGATGGGTATCTGGAGCGACCGCGATCCGGCGCTGGGCGAAAAACAGATGCTCGACTCGGCCGATTACTGCCGTGCGGGCTTCCGCTACGAACGCCTGGACGGCGTGGGACACTGGATGCAGCTGTCCGCGACGGACAAGCTCAACGCGCTCCTGATCGATTTCCTTCGCAACTCATAGCGCGGCGGCGTAGATGGCCCGCGCATGCTCGCGGCTGAGTTCGCGCGGGTTGTTTCCCAGCAGCCGGGTTTGCAGCATCGCATCGTCGGCCAGCCGGTCGAGATCGCTTTCCGTGATGCCGACCTGGCGCAGACTGGTTTCGATTCCCGTCATCCTGGCCGTTTGCTGCGTCGCAGCAATGAGGGCCCGCGCGCGTGCTTCGTCGCTACCGCTGGCTTGCGGGACGACGATGTCCGCCAGCTCCGCATAATGCCTTTCCGCATCGGGCAGGTTGAACTCCAGTACGTGCGGCAGGACCAGGGAATTCGACAAGCCGTGCGGCACATGGAAGATGCCGCCGATCGGATACGCCAGCGCATGCACCGCCGCCACCGGCGCGTTCGAGAACGCCTGCCCGGCCAGGCAGGCGCCAAGCAGCATCGCCTGGCGGACCTGCAAATCCTGGCCGCGTTCGCAGGCCGGCAGCAGGTTCCGCGACAGCAGGCCGAGCGCTTCCCGTGCCAGCGCGTCGGATAGCGGATTTTTCTTGTGGCGGCTGGTGTAGGCTTCAATGGCGTGCACCATCGCATCGATGCCGGTTGCGGCGGTGACCTTCGGCGGCAGGCCGAGGGTCAGGCTGGCGTCCAGCACCGCAAGGTCCGCGTACAGCTGGGGCGCCACGACGCCGGTCTTGGTCGTGGCGCCGGTGGTGACGATGGCGATGTTGGTGACTTCGGATCCCGTGCCGGCGGTGGTTGGCACCTGGACCAGAGGCAGCCGCTTGCCTGCCACCTTGCCGATGCCGTAGATCTCCGGCAGCGCCTGGCTCCCCTGTGCCAGCACCGCCACCAGCTTGGCGACGTCCATCGAACTGCCGCCACCGAAGCCGATGATCAGGTCGGCATCGTGCTGGCGTGCCGCTGCGACGGCGGCCAGTACGACGTCTTCGGGCGGATCGGCGACCACGTCAGAGAACACCGCGGATTGCATGCCATGCCGCACAAGATCCATCAGCGCCGCTTCCATCAGTCCGGTGCGCAGGAAGCCGGCGTCGGTGACGAGCAGGGGACGCTTCGTTCCCGGGAAACGCTCGGCGAGCAGGTGGCCCAGATTGGCGCTGGCGCCCGGTTCGGACAGGATGCTGGCGACGGTGCTGAAAGCGAAGGCGGTCATGCTGGTCTCCATGGGTGTGGTGCTGGAAGCTTACCGCATCCTCGCCCCTCGTTAGTCTTGCGCTCGAGAACTTCGCTTGCCGTAAAATGCAGGCTCTGCACCAATCCGAAAGTTCCCCATGATCGATTTAGTTTGGCTCGGCGGCGCCGCGTTTGCTGCCGGGCTGGTCGACGCCGTTGTCGGTGGCGGCGGCCTGATCCAGATTCCCGCCATCTTTTCCATCCTGCCGAAAGAAGCGCCGGCCACGCTGCTTGGCACCAACAAGTTCGCCAGCATTTTCGGCACCAGCGCCGCAGCGATTAATTATTCGCGCCGGGTGCGGGTAGCGTGGAGCACTGCGGCGCCGGCGGCGCTGGCCGCTTTCGCGTTGTCCTTTGCCGGCGCCTGGACCGTCACCCGCGTACCGGCCGACTTTGTACGTACACTGCTGCCAATTATCCTGGTGGCGGTGGCGGTCTATACGTTCAAGAAGAAGGACCTCGGGGCAGTGCACGCACCTGTGCATAGCGGCCTGGCCGAGCGCTACTGGGCCATCGGCATTGGCGCGGCAATCGGTTTCTACGATGGCTTCTTCGGTCCGGGTACCGGCAGCTTCCTGATCTTCCTGTTCGTGCGCTTCTTCGGCTTCGACTTCCTGAGCGCATCTGCGGCGGCGAAGATCGTCAATGTGGCATGCAATTTCTCGGCCTTGCTGTGGTTCGGCTATAGCGGCCACCTGTTGTGGCAGATCGGCTTGATGATGGCTGGCTGCCAGATTGCCGGCTCCTTGATCGGAACCAAGCTGGCGCTGAAGCACGGTAGTGGTTTCGTGCGCAAGCTGTTCCTGTTCGTGGTGACCGGATTGATCCTGAAGACCGCCTATGATGCTTTCACGAAGATCGGTTGGTAGTCGGACTGTTCCACGTGAAACAATGAGGCCGGGCTTGTCCCGGCTTTTTTGTTGATTGTTTCACGTGAAACCAAAATGCTCGAAAGCCAATAACTGCTGAGTATTGTTTCACGTGGAACAAAATTTCGTCGTTTTCGGACCGGTTGAGGGTCCCGCAAGAAAAAAGAATCTATAATCGCGCATTAGTCTCCTCGCTTTACTCCCATCATGCTATTTCCTACTGAATTCGACGTGATCGTCGTCGGCGGCGGCCATGCCGGTACCGAAGCCGCACTAGCGTCCGCACGCACGGGGCAGAAGACCTTGCTGCTCACGCATAACATCGAAACCCTGGGTGCGATGTCCTGCAACCCGTCCATCGGCGGCATCGGCAAGGGCCACCTCGTCAAGGAAGTGGACGCCCTCGGCGGCGCCATGGCTATCGCCACCGACGAGGCCGGCATCCAGTTCCGCATCCTGAACTCGTCCAAGGGCCCGGCCGTGCGCGCAACCCGCGCCCAGGCCGACCGCGTCCTGTACAAGGCGGCGATCCGTTCGCGCCTGGAGAACCAGCCCAACCTGTGGCTGTTCCAGCAGGCGGTGGACGACCTGATGGTGGAGGGCGACCGCGTGGTCGGCGCCGTCACCCAGATCGGCCTGCAGTTCCGCGCCCGTGCTGTGGTGTTGACCGCAGGCACCTTCCTCGATGGCAAAATCCACGTCGGCTTGCAGAATTATTCGGGCGGTCGTGCCGGCGATCCGCCCGCATCCTCGCTGTCGGCGCGCCTGAAGGAACTCAAGCTGCCCCATGGCCGCCTGAAGACCGGCACGCCGCCGCGCATCGACGGCCGCAGCATCGACTTCTCGGTGCTGGCCGAACAGCCCGGCGACCTCGATCCGGTGCCGGTGTTCTCGTACATGGGCAATGCCGCCATGCACCCGCGCCAGGTGCCGTGCTGGGTCACGCACACCAACGAGAAGACCCATGACATCATCCGCTCCGGCCTGGACCGCAGCCCGATGTATACCGGCGTGATCGAAGGCGTGGGTCCGCGCTATTGCCCGTCGATCGAAGACAAGATCCACCGTTTCGCCTCCAAGGAATCGCACCAGATCTTCCTGGAGCCGGAAGGCCTGACCACCAACGAGTTCTATCCGAACGGGATCTCGACCAGCCTGCCGTTCGACGTGCAGCTGGACCTGGTGCGCTCGATGCGCGGCCTGGAGAACGCCTTCATCCTGCGTCCCGGCTATGCGATCGAATACGATTACTTCGACCCGCGCGGCCTGAAGGCCTCGCTGGAAACCAAGGCGATCAAGGGCCTGTTCTTCGCCGGCCAGATCAACGGCACCACCGGCTACGAAGAAGCCGCGGCCCAGGGCCTGCTGGCCGGCCTCAACGCCGCGCTGCAAACCCAGGGCAAGGACGCCTGGACGCCGGGCCGCTCGGAAGCCTACCTCGGGGTGCTGGTCGACGACCTCACTACCCAGGGCGTGGCCGAGCCATACCGCATGTTCACCAGCCGCGCGGAATACCGCCTCTCGCTGCGCGAGGACAACGCCGACATGCGCCTGACCGAAATCGGCCGCAAGCTCGGCGTCGTCGGCGACGCGCAATGGGCAGCCTTCGAGACCAAGCGCGAATCCGTGGCTCGCGAGCTGGAACGCCTGCGCGCCACCTGGGTCAACCCGCGCATCCTCGCCGCCGCCGAATCCGAGCGCGTGGTGGGGCAGGCGATCGAACGCGAATACAACCTGGCCGACCTGCTGCGCCGTCCAGGCGTCGAGTACGACACCCTGATGAGCATGAGCGGCAACGAGGGCCAGCCGCTGGCCGGCCCGGGTGTCGATGATCCGGCCGTCAAGGAACAGGTCGAGATCCAGATCAAGTACGCGGGCTACATCGACCGCCAGGCGCGCGAAGTGGAACGCCACGAGCACTACGAAAACCTGAAGCTGCCGGAGAACCTGAACTACCTGGAGATCGCGGCGCTGTCGATCGAAGTGCGCCAGAAGCTGGACAAACAGCGTCCCGAGACCCTGGGCCAGGCTTCGCGCATTTCGGGCGTGACCCCGGCGGCGATCTCGCTGCTGCTGGTGCACCTGAAAAAGCGCGGCGCCAAGGGCTTCAGCAACGCAGCCGTGGAGCAGGCCGAATGAGGGGATTCGACCGCGCCGCGCTGGCGCAAGTGCTGGCCCAGGGCATCACGGAGATGCAGCTGGACGTACCCGAGGCGCAGCAGCACCAGCTGATGGATTACGTCCAGCTGATGTATAAGTGGAACTCGGTCTACAACCTGACCTCGCTGCGCGACCCGATGCAGATGGTGACCCACCACCTGCTGGACTCGCTCGCGGCCGTGCCGGCATTCAAAGGCGCGCGCAATGTGCTGGATGTCGGGGCAGGGGGCGGATTGCCGGGCATCGTGCTGGCCATCTCAAGGCCGGACATGAAAGTCTCGATGATCGACACCGTGCACAAGAAAACCGCTTTCCTCACGCAGGTGAAGGCGGAGCTGGGCCTGGCCAACGTCACGGTCTACACGAAAAAAGTGCAGGAACTCGAGGTGAGCGACAAATTCGACGTCATCACCTCGCGCGCTTTCGCCGACCTGTCGGATTTCGTGGAGTGGTCGGGCCACCTGCTGGACGAGGGCGGCCAATTCATCGCCTTGAAAGGCGTGGCCCCGAGCGAGGAACGCGAGCGGCTGCCAGGCGAATGGAAAGTGACGGATTTGCAGCCCCTGCAGGTGCCAAGGCTGGGAGCCGAACGCCATCTCGTTTTCATCCAGCGAAATGGCTAAATCATATTAACTGTATAAATCGTTTATACCGTTTATACCTTATAAATCATTCGAATGGTTTGTACGGTATGAACGGTATATCGTCTTGTTGTCGCATCCACGGAAAAGAATAGATGGCGAAGATATTTTGCGTTGCGAATCAAAAAGGGGGAGTCGGGAAGACCACTACCTCCGTCAACCTGGCGGCAGGCCTTGCGAAGCTGAACCAGCGTGTGCTGCTGGTCGACCTTGATCCCCAGGGCAACGCCACGATGGGGGCGGGCATCAACAAGGCCGAACTGGAAGCGTCCATCTACCAGGTGCTGCTGGGCGAGGCCGATGTCGCCACCGCGCGCCTGCGTTCGGAAGCAGGCCGCTTCGACGTGCTGCCCGCCAACCGCGAGCTGGCCGGCGCCGAAGTGGAGATGGTGGCGCTGGACAACCGCGAGCGCCGCCTGAAGGACGCGCTGGCCAAGGTCGACGCGGACTACGACTTCATCCTGATCGACTGCCCGCCGGCGCTCTCGCTGCTGACCCTGAACGGCCTGTGCGGCGCGCACGGCGTGATCATCCCGATGCAGTGCGAGTACTACGCGCTCGAAGGCCTGTCGGACCTGGTCAACACCATCAAGAAGGTGCACGCCAACCTGAACACCGACCTGCGCATCATCGGCCTGCTGCGCGTGATGTTCGATCCGCGCATGACCCTGTCGCAGCAGGTATCGAGCCAGCTGGAGCAGCACTTCGGCGACAAGGTATTCAAGACCATCATCCCGCGCAACGTGCGCCTGGCCGAAGCGCCGTCCTACGGCATCCCGGGCGTGGTGTTCGATCCGTCCTCCAAGGGCGCGCAGGCGTACATCGCCTTCGGCGCCGAGATGGTCGAGCGCATCAAGACAATGTAATCAAGAGAGCTAGAACAACATGGCAAGCAAAAAACTGAAAGGACTCGGCCGCGGCCTCGACGCGCTGCTGGGCGGCGACAGCGAACCGGCCTTGGCGCCGAACAATCCGTCGGCACTGCCGGTGGCGCAGATCCAGGCCGGCAAGTACCAGCCGCGCACCCGCATGGACGAAGGCTCGCTCAGCGAGCTGGCCTCCTCGATCAAGACCCAGGGCATCATGCAGCCGGTGCTGGTGCGTCCGCTGCACGACGGCTCCGGCTCCGGCGCCCGTTACGAGATCATCGCCGGCGAACGCCGCTTCCGCGCCGCCCAGATGGCCGGCCTGGAAGAAATCCCGGTGCTGGTGCGCGACGTCGACGACCAGGCCGCCGCCGCGATGGCCCTGATCGAGAACATCCAGCGCGAAGACCTGAATCCGCTGGAAGAAGCGCAGGGCATCCAGCGCCTGATCTCGGATTTCAACTTCACCCACGAGCAGGCCGCCGCCGCCGTCGGCCGTTCGCGCAGCGCCGTGTCGAACCTGCTGCGCCTGATCAACCTGGCGCAGCCGGTGCAGACCATGCTCATGGCAGGTGACATCGACATGGGCCACGCCCGCGCCCTGCTGGCGGTGGACAGCGCAAGCCAGATCACCCTGGCGAACCAGGTGATCGCCAAGCGCCTGTCGGTGCGCGAGACCGAGAAGCTGGTCGCCCGTGCGATCGAAGAGCAGAACGCGCCGGCCGCCGCGCCGCGCGCCAAGGAAAAGCCGGGCGACATCGTGCGCCTGGAAGAGGAGCTCTCGGACAAGCTGGCGACCCCGGTCATGTTCAAGATGGGCGCGAAAGGGAAGGGGCAGCTGATCATCGACTTTGCCGACCTGGATATCCTGGACGGCGTGCTGGCGCGCTTGCGCACCTGATCGCCCCCCCGCCTGTTTCATTATCACAACAGCACATCACCGGCCCGGCGGATCAACCGCCGGGCGATGCTTCAAACACCACTTCCCCCAGGGAAAACTTCCCTGTCAGACACACAAGATCTGCCTGTCTTTCCCCCTGCCGCATCCCCTTACCAAGCGGTAAATTGTTAACTCGGCAGTCAACAGCAGTCTTTACTTAAGTAACTGAAAAGATTGCACAATCTCCCATTCAGACGTGACAGTTTCGCCATCTATACGTCTCAGTTATAACTTGCGAATCGTTTGACTCACGTCCGTATAACCACTTATAATCCCGCTGATTCATGTAATTACCACATCGCAAATCGTCCACATGCGCGGGCGCGAAACTAGAAAAAAATGCTGCGCATCGTTTCCCTGCAGTTGATCGCAACGGTAGTCGCCGGCCTCATCGCCGCACTGCTGGGGGGATGGCCTGCGATGTTTTCGGCAGTACTGGGCGGTTTGTGTTGTGTCGTGCCCAACGGAATTATGGCGGTACGCCTGTTTGCCGCATCAACGAAAGCGGGAGGGGCAAACCCCTTCACGTTTTTCATCTGGGAATTTATAAAGATTGGAATGACGCTGGCGCTCCTGGGCGTAACGGCGTGGCTGTACCGCGATCTGAACTGGCTGGCCCTGATGGGCGGGTTCATCGTGGCACTGAAAAGTTACATATTCTTATTATTTAGGCAACGATAATGGCGAATCCAACCGAAGGCGCAGCACACGCGCCCACCGCTTCAGAATACATCCGGCACCACCTCGGCTTCCTGTCGAACCACCATCAGGAAAGCCCGATCGACTTCTCGATTCTGCACTACGACACCATCTTCTGGTCGGTGCTGATGGGCGTCATCGGCTCGCTGCTGATGTGGATGGCGGCGCGCCGCGCCACCTCGGGCGTGCCGGGCCGCTTCCAGGCCGCTGTCGAGATGGTCGTCGAGATGGTCGAAGACCAGTCGAAGTCGATCGTCCACGGCGACCGCAGCTTCATCGCTCCGCTGGCGCTGACCGTGTTCGTCTGGGTCGCCCTGATGAACTCGCTGGACTTCCTGCCTGTCGACATGTTCGCCAAAGGCTTCGAATGGCTGGGTCTGACCCATGTCTTCCCGTACCACCGCGTGGTTCCGACCGCCGACATCAACGGCACCATGGGCATCGCCCTGGGCGTGCTGGTCCTGATGATCTACTACGGCATCAAGATCAAGGGCCTGGGCGGCTGGCTCCACGAACTGTTCGCAGCACCGTTCGGCATCGCCATGGCGCCGTTCAACCTGCTCCTGAACGTCATCGAATACGCAGCAAAAATGGTGTCGCTGGCAATGCGACTGTTCGGCAACATGTTCGCCGGCGAGCTGCTGTTCCTATTGATCGCTTTGCTTGGCTCGACCTTCACCGTCTTCGGTATCGTCGGTCATGTGATCGCAGGCTCGATCTGGGCGATCTTCCACATCCTGATCGTGTTCCTGCAGGCATTCATCTTCATGATGCTGACGCTGGTGTATCTCGGTCAGGCCCATGAAGGCCACTGATCGGCGCCGCAAGCATCGAACAAGATAGTGGTTGTAACGAAGTTGTAGTTTTTAATCTAGTTTTTAAATTAACTTTTTGGAGTAATCATGACTGACGTTTCTTTTGTTGCACTGGCTTGCGGTTTGATCATCGGCCTCGGCGCTATCGGCGCATGTATCGGTATCGCTCTGATGGGCGGTAAGTACCTGGAAGCCTCGGCACGTCAGCCTGAACTGATGAACACCCTGCAGACCAAGATGTTCCTGCTGGCTGGCCTGATCGACGCGGCATTCCTGATCGGCGTTGGTATCGCAATGATGTTCGCATTCGCCAACCCGTTCACCGGCTAAGACCTGGCGGCTTGAAGTCTTGAAGGGCCGAACCAACTCTGGTTCGGCATCCGTGTTTCTGTAAGAAGGAAAATACCGTGAACATCAACGCAACGTTGTTTGTCCAGTTCGGGGTCTTTTTCATCCTGGCGCTGTTCACCATGAAGTTCGTGTGGCCGCCACTGATGAAAGCGCTGGACGAGCGCGCCGAAAGGATCGCGAATGGTCTGGCAGCAGCCGATCGTGGCAAGGCCGACCTGGCCGCCGCCGAGAAGCGCGTGCAGACCGAACTGGCTGGCGCCCGTGACGAAGTCCAGAAGCGCATTGCCGACGCTGAAAAGCGTGCTGCCCAGATCATCGACGCAGCCAAGCAAACCGCTACCGAAGAAGCCGCCCGTATCGTCGCCGCCGCCAAGGCCGACGCCGAGCAGCAAGTGACCCGTGCCCGCGAAGAACTGCGCGGCCAGGTGGCGACCCTCGCCGTCCAGGGCGCCGAGCAGATCCTGAAGCGTGAAGTGAACGCAGCGGCCCACGCCGACCTGCTGTCGAAACTGTCGACCGAGCTCTGATCATGGCAGAACTCGCAACCGTCGCCCGCCCCTACGCCGAAGCGCTGTTCCGTGTCGCCCAATCCGGCGACATGGCCGCGTGGTCGGCCGTCGCTTCGGAACTCGGCCAGATCGGCGCGAATCCCGAAGTGCAGGCCTTCGCCAGCAACCCGAACCTCACCCACGCACAGCTGGCGGACACGATTGCGTCCCTGGTCAAGTCGCCGCTGAACGCTGAAGCGAAGAACTTTATCGCGATGCTGGCTGAAAACGGCCGCATCGCCCTGCTGCCCGAGATCAGCACCCAGTTTGCTGCCCTGAAGAACGCGAGCGAAGGTGCTGCCGACGCCACGATCTACAGCGCCTTCGAGATCTCGGCTGACCAGCTCTCGCAGCTGGTTGCTACGCTGGAAAAGAAATTTGGCCGCAAGCTGAACCCAACGGTAACAGTGGATCCTTCGCTGATCGGTGGTGTGCGCGTGGTCGTTGGTGACGAAGTGCTCGATACCTCGGTACGCGCCAAGCTGCAACAGATGCATGTTGCGCTGGTGTCGTAAGAACATCGCACTCGCCGGCGTCCCGCCCTTGCCCTACGCATCAAAAAACATTATTGGAGTTAGCAAGCATGCAACTTAACCCATCTGAAATCAGCGAACTGATCAAGAGCCGGATCCAGGGCCTCGAAGCATCCGCTGATGTTCGCAATCAAGGCACGGTGATCTCCGTCGCCGACGGTATCTGCCGCATCCATGGTCTGTCGGACGTGATGCAGGGCGAGATGCTGGAATTCCCCGGCAACACCTTCGGTCTGGCGATGAACCTCGAGCGTGACTCGGTCGGCGCCGTGATCCTGGGTGCTTACGAGCACATCTCGGAAGGCGACACCGTCAAGACCACCGGCCGCATCCTGGAAGTGCCGATCGGTCCGGAACTGCGTGGCCGCGTCGTCAACGCACTGGGCCAGCCGATCGACGGCAAGGGTCCGATCAACACCGCCCTGACCGCGCCGATCGAAAAGATCGCTCCGGGCGTGATCGCCCGTGAATCCGTCTCGCAGCCGATGCAGACCGGCATCAAGTCGATCGACGCGATGGTGCCGATCGGCCGTGGCCAGCGTGAGCTGATCATTGGCGACCGCCAGACCGGTAAATCGGCTGTCGCAGTCGACGCGATCATCAACCAGAAGGGCCAGGGCGTCACCTGCGTGTACGTCGCAATCGGCCAGAAGGCATCGACCATCAAGAACATCGTCCGCTCGCTGGAACAGCACGGCGCGATGGAGTACACCATCGTTGTCGCCGCGTCCGCTTCGGAATCGGCTGCGATGCAGTACATCTCGGCCTACTCGGGCTGCGCGATGGGCGAATACTTCCGCGACCGCGGCGAAGACGCGCTGATCGTGTACGACGACCTGTCGAAGCAAGCTGTCGCATACCGCCAGATCTCCCTGCTGCTGCGCCGTCCGCCGGGCCGCGAAGCTTATCCGGGCGACGTGTTCTACCTGCACAGCCGCCTGCTCGAGCGCGCAGCGCGCGTGAACGCCGACTACGTCGAGAAGTTCACCAACGGCGCCGTCACCGGCAAGACCGGTTCGCTGACCGCACTGCCGATCATCGAAACCCAGGCAGGCGACGTCTCGGCCTTCGTGCCGACCAACGTGATTTCGATTACCGACGGCCAGATCTTCCTGGAGACCTCGCTGTTCAACGCCGGCATCCGTCCTGCGATCAACGCCGGTATCTCGGTGTCGCGCGTCGGTGGCGCAGCCCAGACCAAGGTCATCAAGGGCCTGTCGGGCGGTATCCGTACCGACCTGGCGCAGTACCGTGAACTGGCTGCGTTCGCGCAGTTCGCATCGGACCTGGACGAATCGACCCGCAAGCAGCTGGACCGTGGCGCCCGCGTCACCGAACTGCTGAAGCAGCCGCAGTTCTCGCCGCTGTCGACCTCGCTGATGGCCGCATCGCTGTTCGCCGTCAACAAAGGCTACCTGGACGACATCGAAGTCAAGAAAGTGCTGCCGTTCGAGCACGGTCTGCACAACTTCCTGAAGTCGAGCCACGCTGCGCTGCTGTCGAAGATCGACGAAACCAAGCAACTGGACAAGGACGGCGAAGCTGCGCTGGCCGCCGCCATTGCTGATTTCAAGAAATCCGGCGCATATTAATCGACGAGCCGGCGCCGTGTAAGCACGGCGCCGGTGCGCGGAAGGAGTAAGGACTCATGGCAGTAGGCAAAGAGATTCGTGGCAAGATCAAGAGCGTAGAGAATACGAAGAAGATCACCAAGGCGATGGAAATGGTCGCCGCATCGAAAATGCGCAAGGCGCAGGATCGCATGCGCGCCGCCCGTCCCTATAGTGACAAGGTTCGTAACATCACCGCCAATCTTGCCGGCGCAAACCCGGAATACACGCACCCGTTCATGGCGCATGCCAAGGACGTGCAGGCGAAGGCCGTGGGTTTCATCGTCGTCACGACCGACAAGGGTCTGTGCGGCGGCATGAACACCAACGTGCTGCGCCAGGTGACGCAAAAAGCGCGCGAGATGGAACAGGCGGGCAACAAGGTCGAAGCGGTTGCCATCGGCAACAAGGGCCTTGGCTTCCTGAACCGCATGGGCATGAAGGTCGTCTCGCAGGTGACCCAGATCGGCGATACGCCGCATCTGGACAAGCTGATCGGACCGGTCAAAGTGATGCTGGACGCGTATCAGGAAGGCAAGCTCGACGCTGTCTACCTGTGCTACACCAAGTTCATCAACACGATGAAGCAGGAGCCGATGGTCGAGCAGCTGCTCCCGCTGCCGGCGAAGCACCTGGAAAAGGATGCCGGCGGTATCAGCTGGGACTACATCTACGAACCGGAAGCGCAAGTCGTCATCGACGAGCTGCTGGTGCGTTATGTCGAGGCGCTGGTGTACCAGGCCGTGGCCGAGAACCTGGCGTCCGAGCAATCGGCGCGCATGGTGGCGATGAAGGCAGCGAGCGACAACGCCGGTAGTGTCATCAGCGACCTGAAGCTGGTCTACAACAAGACCCGCCAGGCAGCGATTACCAAAGAACTCTCCGAGATCGTTTCCGGCGCAGCAGCCGTTTAACCGATCACGTAAAAGAAATTAACTATATATCTGAAGGAACGAAAATGGCTGATGGCAAAATCGTTCAGTGTATCGGCGCCGTGGTCGACGTGGAATTCCCGCGTAACGCCATGCCGAAAGTGTACGACGCACTGAAAATGGAAGGTTCGGAACTGACCCTGGAAGTCCAGCAGCAGCTGGGCGACGGTATCGTCCGTACCATTGCACTGGGCAGCTCGGAAGGCCTGCGTCGCGGCATGATCATCCAGAACACCGGCAACCCGATCATGGTCCCGGTCGGCACCCCGACCCTGGGCCGCATCATGGACGTGCTGGGCAACCCGATCGACGAATGCGGTCCGGTCAGCCACGAGCGCATGGCATCGATCCACCGCGATGCGCCTGCCTACGACGAGCTGTCGCCGTCGACCGACCTGCTGGAAACCGGCATCAAGGTGATCGACCTGGTCTGCCCGTTCGCAAAAGGCGGTAAGGTCGGCCTGTTCGGCGGCGCCGGCGTCGGCAAGACCGTCAACATGATGGAACTGATCAACAACATCGCGAAGGCGCACTCGGGTCTGTCCGTGTTCGCCGGCGTGGGTGAGCGTACCCGTGAAGGTAACGACTTCTACCACGAGATGGCGGACGCCAAGGTCGTCGACCTGGAAAACCCGACCAACTCGAAAGTGGCGATGGTCTACGGCCAGATGAACGAGCCGCCGGGCAACCGTCTGCGCGTCGCGCTGACCGGCCTGACCATGGCGGAAGCGTTCCGCGATGAAGGCAAGGACGTTCTGTTCTTCGTCGACAACATCTACCGCTACACCCTGGCCGGTACCGAAGTGTCGGCACTGCTGGGCCGTATGCCGTCGGCGGTGGGCTACCAGCCGACCCTGGCCGAAGAAATGGGCCGCCTGCAAGAGCGTATTACCTCGACCAAGACCGGCTCGATCACCTCGATCCAGGCCGTGTACGTCCCTGCGGACGACTTGACCGACCCGTCGCCTGCTACCACCTTCGCCCACCTGGACTCGACCGTCGTTCTGTCGCGTGACATCGCTTCGCTGGGTATCTACCCGGCAGTGGACCCGCTGGACTCGACCTCGCGCCAGCTGGACCCGCTGGTCGTCGGTGAAGAGCACTACAACACCGCGCGCGCCGTGCAGGGCACCCTGCAGCGCTACAAGGAACTGCGCGACATCATCGCGATTCTGGGCATGGACGAACTGGCGCCGGAAGACAAGCTGGTCGTCGCACGCGCTCGTAAGATGCAGCGTTTCCTGTCGCAGCCGTTCCACGTCGCTGAAGTGTTCACCGGCTCGCCGGGCAAGTACGTTTCGCTGAAAGACACGATCAAGGGCTTCAAGATGATCGCTTCGGGCGAACTGGACCATCTGCCGGAGCAGGCCTTCTACATGGTCGGCACCATCGAGGAAGCGATCGAAAAGGCCAAGAAACTGGCTGCCTAAAGAAATCTCGGAGAACCGTCGCGAGCGGCGGCAGTTTTGGGTGAGAAGCGCAGCTGTACGCTAGTACAGCGAGCATCGCCGCCCGAAACTGCAACGCGCAGCAGGTTATCCGGGATTTCTGCAGCCGGCTTCTTAAACTGAAGGAAAGACATGGCAAACACTATTCAAGTGGACGTGGTCTCGGCCGAAGAGCAGATCTTCTCCGGCCAGGCTGAATTCGTCGCGTTGCCGGGTGAAGCGGGCGAGCTGGGTATCTACCCGAAGCACACCCCGCTGATCACGCGCATCAGGCCGGGTGCTGTGCGAATCCAGGTGGCCGGTGGTGGCGAAGAGTTCGTCTTCGTCGCCGGCGGTATCCTCGAAGTGCAGCCGAACGGCGTGACCGTGCTGGCCGATACCGCGATCCGCGGTAGCGACCTGGACGAAGCGAAGGCGATCGAGGCCAAGAAGCAGGCCGAAGAGCTGATGCTGAACAAGGAATCGAAGATCGACTACGCGAAAGCCCAGGCCGAAATGGCCGCGGCGATCGCGCAGCTCGCGGCGATCCAGAAGCTGCGTTCGAAGGGCCGTTAAGCTCTTCCGTGCAGCATCGAGAAAAGGCAGCCCCATGGGCTGCCTTTTTTATTGGCGTCCACGCCCTTCATGATAGTCGTCCTGGCGCCAGCGCCAGTCGAGGAAAACATCAGGAGGCAATGCGGCAGTCCTGCTCTCGGCGGGACAAAGGGGCATCTCGAACGGATGACGGGGAAAAGATACTGCCGCGTCGCAAACCAGCGCTACGCGGCCAATTCAAATAGATTTATCGCTGGGATACCAGCGTAATTAACCTCTTTTTTCGTCTTTTTTCTTGCGGCTGAAATAAGCCAGCATAAAAAAGAAAAAGATGGCGGTAGAAACCGCGATCGAATCGATTGCGAGCGAATTATTCGTCAATGTCCGATAAAGGAATGGGAAAACAATTGCGTAAATAACCGCTGCGATCAGCGCTTGTACATATTTATTCTGCATACCTGTTCCTTTCAATATGGAGCGGCCACGGGGACCGCTCCATACTAATATAGCCTACGGCGGGCTATTACGAGAAGCTGATTTTCAGGCCGCCGGCGATGCCGCCGCCGATTGCGCCCAGGCCAGCGCCTGCGAAGCCGCCCAGCGAGCCGCCGATGGCGCCGCCGATGGCGCCGGCAGTTGCACCGCCCCAGTCCCAGTCCACGGTCACGGTGAAGGAAATGGCTGCGCCGTTAACGCTATTGATCTCGTCAAAAGTCAGTTCTTGCATTTTATTGTAAGTCTCCAAATTACCCGGCGCGTTATTGCAGCCGGTGAAATCATTCTACTGTGAGAGATTTATTCAATGAGAGTAAGATACGTATCGCAATCAATTTTATTCATGGAGGATTATTGACCGCTCCTTCACTTATTTATTCTAAATGCGAATGAATATTCGCCAATAAATGGATTCCTTTCCGAGAGTCTGGGAATAAGATCTACTGTTGGTTGCGCCGGCTGTTTTCAGGGTCAAAGCTGACCTACTGTTACCGCGCGCACGTTGAGGCAGCGTGTTTCAGCGTAGGATGGGCCAGTGCCGGTCCGGGCACGCCACCTCCGAGTCGACATGGACAAGCACCCACCGCATCGCGAACAACAGCAAACGCCGCAAGATGTGTCGTTTGGCCGCACGCTGTACCGCTTCCTCTTCTTCGACTGGCTGTTCCGCGACGTGAACGCCGCGCGCAACCTGTTCGAACGCCACGCCGCACGCGAGCACAACCATCGCATGAGCCGCTACCTGCCCGTCTATATGCGGCGCTGGTCGGTGCTGGCGGCCTGCGACTTCACCCTGGGCTTCCTGTTCGAACGGGTGATGCAGGCGACCGTGCTGTCGGCCTGGTTCTTCACCTGGTCCTGCGTGACCGTGACCGGCATCGCCCTGATGACGGTGATGTGGATCCTCCTCGCCGCGAAACTGCCCTGAGGTAGCAGGATCGCCCCTGCCGGCGGCCCACCAGTCGCCCCGTGAATCCGACCACTCGACCCACCGGAACGACCGTTTATCCGGCCGCGATTGCCGCCGCACGCCCGGGCGTCCTACATTGATCGCTCAACAACATCAAGAAAGGGATCCGACCATGCTGCTCCGTACCGCCATCTGCGCCGCCGTGCTCCTGCTATGCCAGCCGCACGCCGCCTTCGCCCAGGATGCTTCCGCCCCCGCCGCGGGCGTGCAGGACCTGGCCGGCCGCATCGACGGGGTCATCGCGCCCCACTTCAAGGCTGACGCTCCCGGCGGCACGGTCATCGTGGTCAAGGACGGCAAGACCGTATTGCGCAAGGCCTACGGCATGGCCGACGTGGGCAAGGGCGCCAGGATGACGCCGGACATGGCGCTGCGCCTCGGCTCGATCACCAAGCAGTTCACCGCGGCCGGCATCCTGATGCTGGCGGAAGAGGGCAAGCTCTCGGTCGACGACGACATCACGAAGTACCTGCCGGACTATCCCACCCAGGGCAAGAAGATCACCATCGAACACCTGCTGACCCATACCTCGGGCATCGTCAGCTACACCAGCCAGCCGGGATTCAAGGCGCGCATGACCCAGGACCTCAGTGTGGCGCAGATGATCGACTCCTTCAAGAACGAGCCGCTGGAATTCGAGCCGGGCAGCCGCTACCGCTACAACAACTCGGGCTACTTCCTGCTCGGCGCGATCATCGAAAAGATCTCCGGCCAGCCCTATGCGAAATTCGTCGAGCAGCGCATCTTCGTGCCGCTGGGGATGACGCACACCGCCTACGAAGGCTTCGAGCGCAGCAAGGGCCCGGCCGCCGCCGGCCATACCGCGGCCGAGAATGGCTACGCGCCGCCGATCCGGGTCAGCATGAGCCAGCCCTACGCGGCCGGTGCACTGGTGTCCACCGTGGACGACCTGGCGCGCTGGGACGCCGCCATCGGCAGTGGCAAGCTGCTCAAGCCGGCCAGCTGGAACAAAGCCTTCACCTCCTACCGCCTGAGCGACGGCAAGGAAACCAACTACGGCTATGGCTGGGAAGTGACGCAGCTGCAGGGCGTCCCCGCGATCGGGCACGGCGGCGGCATCCCCGGCTTTTCGACCTATGCGATGCGGGTGCCGGAACAGAAGCTCTACGTGGCGGTCCTGACCAACAGCGACAGCGGCCCGGTGAATCCGGGCATGGTGGCGCGCAAGGCGGCCGGCGTCGCCATCGGCAAGCCCTATCGCGACTTCAAGGAAGTGGCTCTCGAGCCGGCGGCGCTGGACGCCTTCAACGGCAGCTACGAAGTCGAGAAAGGCGTGCAGCGCGTGTTCCGCCGCGACGGCGACAAGCTGGTGATGCAGCGCACCGGCCGTCCTCCGGTCACGGTGAAGGCCTTCTCGCCGAACGGCTTCTTCCTTCCCAATTCCCTGGAGTACTTCGAGTTCGCGCGCGACGACAAGGGCCGGGTGACCCAGGTGACCCAGCACTACGACGGCGGCGTCCTGGTCCAGCCGCGCACCGGCGACGCCCCGGCGCCGCGCGAGGCGGTCAGGATCGCCAGCACGGCCTTCGACAGCCGCGCGGGTCGCTACGAGCTGCGCCCGGGCTTCGTGATGGAGCTGACGCGCGAAGGCGACCGCTACTTCGCGCAGGCGACCGGGCAGCGCAAGCTCGAGATCTTCGCGGCCAGGGACGACGTGTTCTTCTCGCGCGAGGTCGATGCCGAGATCGCGTTCGCCAAGGGCGAGGGGGATGCGCCGGTGCTGGTGCTGAAGCAGGGTGGCCGCGAGCTGCGCGGCGCACGGCTGCAGTAAGCGCTAACTGCTGGCTTGAGGGCGGCTCAGCGCGGCGCGCGTGCCTGCTCTCCCGCCAGCCTCAAGGCCACCTTGTGGCGGAAATAATCTTCCTTCACATAGCGGTACAAATTCGCTCCCGGGCACACGGTCTTGTCCGAGTAGTCCCGGTGGCTGCGGATTTCGTCCAGCGGCACCCCGTACTTCGCCGCCAGCATCGCCATCACATCGACGACCGCATCGAGCTGGCGCTGGTTCGGTTCCACTTCCTCGAAATTGCCGACCACCTCGATCAGGGCGTGCCCGGCCGGGTCGTACTCGGTATTGGTGTCGCCCGCGAATCCGATGGGACGCGCCTCGTACACCCGTCCTTCCAGATCGATCACGTAGTGGTAGGGAATGTCGATCCAGCCCTTGGTGGTGCGCGACCAGGTCTGCAGCCGGCGCAGGTAGGCTTGCGGATCGGTACCCGGCAGGAAGGGTTCGCCCTGGTGGTGCAGCGTGATCTGCGTGATCCGATGAGGACGCGCCTTGGCCGCATCCGCCGGGGTACCGCCCCAGGCGGCCACGGGAACGATGGCGCGTTCGACGCCGGCCAGCGGCTGCTGGGCATGGGCAGGGGCAGCCAGGACGGCGGCAAGAAAGGAGAGGGCGAACAGGCGCATGGGACGGCTCGATCGGGGACGAATCCGCATCTTTTCACGTTTGCGCGCGCCACGCCAGCGCTGATGCAAACCTGATAAGCTAACAGCGAACCCTGAACTACTCCGCATCCACCATGAGAAGCATTGCCCAGATCCTCAACGACAGCAAGACCATCGCCATCGTCGGCCTGTCGAACAAACCCGACCGTGCGAGCTACGGCGTCGCCGAATACCTGAAGGGCCACGGCTACCAGGTCATCCCGGTCAACCCGAGCTACGCGGGCCAGACGATTCTCGACGAGACGGTCTACGCCACCTTGCAGGAAGCCGCCGATTCCCTGGCCGCCAACGGCCAGCGCATCGATATCGTCGATTGCTTCCGCAAGTCCGAAGACATCCCGCCGATCGCGCGCGACGCCATCGCCGTGCGCGCCGGCTGCCTGTGGATGCAGCTCGACATCGAGAACCAGGCCGCCGCCGACCTGGCGCGCGCCGCCGGACTGGACGTGGTCATGAACCACTGCATCAAGATCGAGCACCGCAGCCTCCAGGCCTGAGTCCAGCCGTGCGCAAGGTGCTGCGTTACAATCGTGGCACCTTTCTTTGTGGGACCTCCACCATGACCAAGATCCTTGCCTTCGCGTTGGCCGCCCTGGCGGCCGCCAGCGTCACCCAGCCGGTGCGCGCGCAGACCGCCGCGGCGCCGCTGAGCGCCCGTCCGGCGAGCTGCCCGGCCGTCCTCAAGCACAACTTCAAGCGCCTGCAGGACGAAGCGCCGCAGGACCTGTGCCAGTACGCCGGCAAGGTGGTCCTGGTGGTGAACACCGCCAGCTACTGCGGCTTCACCAAGCAGTACGAAGGCCTGGAGAAGCTGCACGCCAAGTACGGCGGCCGCGGTCTCGTGGTGCTGGGCTTTCCCTCGAACGACTTCGGCAAGCAGGAACCGGGCAGCGCCAAGGAAATCGCCGACTTCTGCTTCAACACCTATGGCGTGAAATTCCCGATGTTCGCCAAGAGCGTCGTCTCGGGTCCGGAAGCCAATCCGCTGCACGCCGAACTGGCCAGGATCACCGGCAAGGAACCGAAGTGGAACTTCACCAAGTACCTGATCGGCCGCGACGGCAAGGTGCTGGAGCACTTCCCGAGCAAGGTCGCGCCGGAAGATCCTCAACTGGTCGGCAAGATCGAACAGGCTTTGAAGATGTAAGGCCCATAACCACACTGCTGGTGTGGTTATTTTGATCTACATCAACGTTTTTTTTGCGTCGCATCAATAACCTTACTCATGTTTAGACGACATGAAGAAAGGTAGAGAACGATGCGCACGATGACGAACACCTTGCTGGCCACGCTGATTGCAGTGGCCGCTTCCCAGGCCATGGCACAGGAAGCGCCGTGGCTGCTGCGCGCCCGCGCGGTCCATATCGACCCGGCCGGCAAATCCAGTCCGCTTGGCGGCAATGGTGCCGCCGACCGCATTGGTGTCGGCAGCAAGACCATCCCCGAAGTCGACATCAGCTATTTCTTCACGCCGCGGCTCGCCGCCGAGCTGGTGCTGACTTATCCACAAAAGCACGGTGTCTACCTCGACGGCGCGCGCATCGGCTCCTTCCGCCACCTGCCGCCGACCCTGAGCCTGCAGTACCACTTCCTGCCCGCCGCCGGTTTCCAGCCTTATGTGGGCCTGGGCGTGAACTACACGCGCATCTCCAAGGTGAAGCTGCTCGATGGCGCCGCCGGCCTGGAGAAGGATAGCTGGGGCGCAGCTGTGCAGGCGGGGATCGACTACCGCCTGAACCAGCGCTGGTCGCTGAACCTGGATGTGAAGAAGGTGACGATCCGCAGCGACGTCTTCGTGGGCGGCGCCACGGCCAGCCGCGTCAAGGTCGATCCGGTGCTGTTCGGGATCGGCGCCGGCTACCGCTTCTAGGCGCCGTCGACGATCACGGCCCGCAGCGGGCCGCGCAAGGCATTGCACACGACAAGGTCGTCGGCCTGCTCCAGCATCTCGCGCGTGATCACGCGCTCGCTCGCCTGCCAGGCGGGCGCCGCCAGCATCACGCCGCGCATCACGCCCGGCAGCAGGCCCGAGGACAGGGGAGGGGTGAACCATGCTTCGCCGAAGCGCACGAACACGTTGCTGCGCCCGCCTTCCGTCAATTCCCCGCGCTCGTTAAAGAACAGCATATCGAAGGCGCCTTGCGCCTCGGCCGCCTTCCAGGCCGCGTCGTAGCGGCTGCGGATGCTGGTCTTGTGGCGCAGGAAGATGTCATTTGACTGGGTCGGCTCGGACGCCAGCACGACCATGACGGGTTCGTGCAGCTCGCTGATCGCACCGGATTGCAATTGCAGGCCCTTGGCGTGCGAGTTCGACAGCCGCATGCGGTGCAGCTGCCCATGCGGCAGGGCCAGGCAGGCTTCGACCAGCATGCGCCGCGCCTCCTCGCGCTCGAAAGGCAGGCCGAACCAGGCGCAGGAGCCCGCGATGCGGTCCAGGTGCTGCTCCAGGTGGCGCGGCCCGTCGTCCCAGGACGCGCGCAGGGTTTCGAAGATCTCGAACTCGTTGTGCAGCCCGGTCAGGAAGCGCGCCTTCAATTGGCACTCGGCGAATTCGGATTGCGGATCGCTGTCGTAGACGATGCCGGCGCCCACGCCCAATTCCCCGCGCCGCACGCCGTTCGCCGGCGCCTGCAAGGCCAGCGTACGGATCGGCACCGACAGGCAGAAGTTCCCAAAGGCGCGTCCATCCCGCGGCGGATCGAACCAGCCGATGGCGCCTGTGTAGATGCCGCGCGCATCCGGTTCCAGTTCGTGGATGATTTCCATCGTGCGCCGCTTGGGCGCGCCGGTGATCGATCCGCAGGGGTAGAGGGCCGCGAACAGTTCAAGCAAGCTGGCGTCCTCGCGCACGCGCGCCTGCACCGTGGACGTCATCTGCAGCACGGCGCCATAGCGCTTCACCTCGAACAGGGCCGGCACCTGCACGCTGCCGGTCTGCGCCACGCGCCCCAGGTCGTTGCGCAACAGGTCGACGATCATCAGGTTCTCGGCGCGGTTCTTGGTGTCCTGCGCCAGCGCCTTCGCGCGCTCCTCGTCGACCGCCGGGTCGCCGCTGGCGGGCGCCGTGCCTTTCATCGGCCGCGCCAGCAGGGTACCAGCCTCGTGGCGCACGAACAGCTCGGGCGAGAAGGACAGCACCGCGCCGCCGTCCGGCAGTGCGATCAGCGCGCCGTAGGGCACCGGCTGGCGCGCGCGCAGGCGGGTGTACAGTCCCATCAGCGGGCCGAAGGCGTCGAAACGCAGGCGGTAGGTGTAGTTGACCTGGTAGGTGTCGCCGGCCGCGATGTAGTCGCGGATCCGGTTGATCGCATCGGTGAAGCTGGCTTCGTCGACGTTGGCCTGGATGCCGGCCACGCCGGCCGCTTCCTGGCCGGCGCTGCGGGTCGCCAGCCAGGCCTCGACCTGGGGCGCCGTCATGCGTTCGCAGTGCGAGAACAGCAGCACCTGCGCCAGAGGCCCGTCCAGCGGCCTGGCGGGCAATCCCTGCAGGTGCGCGCCCAGCTCGTAGCTCAGGAGCGGGACCGCGTACAGGCCGTTGTTAAGCGCTTGCTGGAGCTCGCCGAGCAGTTGCGGCCACCCGGCGGCGTCTTCGCAGCGCAAGCTGCCCGCGTGGCCGTTGTACAGCCGTGAGCCCGCCTCCTGCGTGGCGCTGGCGTCGTCCAGCAGCGCGAAGACTTCCGGGGTGTCCATGTTTTATGCGGCGAGCAGCAGCGACAGCTGCAAGGTGGTGCCTTCCGCCGGATTCTGCTTGAAGCCGCTCTTGGCGAAACGGTGCCAGCGGCCGGTCACATAGCTCACCAGGAGGCCGGCGCGCGCGGCGACATCGGCTTCCTGGCCGTGGCCCTGGGTGACGGCCACGCGCAGCGCCTGCTTGAAGGCCAGCTCGATCTTGTCGTAGAACTGGTTCATGCGCGCCTGCAGGCGCTCGTCCTCGCCCACCAGCGCATCGCCGATCAGCACGCGGGTCATGCCCGGATTGCTGGCGGCGAAGCCGAGCAGCATCTGCAGGATGGCGTGGGCCTGCTCGACGCCGCCTTCCTCGCGCTCGCTGATCTGGTTGATCAGGCCGAACACGGTGGACTCGATGAATTCGATCAGGCCCTCGTACATTTGCGCCTTGCTGGCGAAATGGCGGTACAGCGCCGCTTCCGACACCGACAGGCGCGCCGCCAGGGCCGCCGTGGTGATCTTTTCGCCCTTCGGCTGCTCGAGCATCGAGGCCAGGGCCTGGAGGATTTGCAGCTTGCGCTGGCCTGGCTTGGTGCTTGCCATGGATTCCCTAGTGATTGTTGTGATGTTTAGCGCAACCGGTGCAGGCGTGCAGGAAGTTGCCGTACGGATTTTACTTTGACATCGACGTAACCGGGGCGTTTCAGGGTCCGCGGCAGCGGCGCGCGGCCAATCGGATCGCTCATGCGCAGGTATTGGGTGACCCAGACCGTGCGCAGCCCCAGCTGGCTGGCGCTTTTCAGGTTGGCCAGGGTGTCCTCGACCAGCACGCAGCGTTGCGCGGCCACGCCATGGCGGCGCAGCAGGCGGCGCAGCATCAGCTTCGAGGGCTTGGGACGCAGCTGGCCGTGCACGTGCATGTTCTCGATCGCGATGTGATGGCTGAAGTGATTGTGCAGCTTCAGGCGGCGCACGATCTCGGTCGAATAGCGGGTCGGCGCATTGGTGAGCAGGATCTTGCGGCCCGGCAGGCGGCGCAGCAGGCGTCCGAGGCCGCGCTCGGCGCGCATCATGCGGTCCAGCGGGCCGATGTCGTGGGTCTCGTGCAGGAAGTCGGCGGCGCGCACCTTGTGGTGGCGGATCATGCCGAGCAGGGTGGCGCCGTAGCGCTTCCAGTAGCCCAGGCGCGCGGCATCGACGGCGGCCTGGTTGGCGGGCATGCCGTTCTCGCCCAGTACGCGGGCGATATAGATGTTCATGTTGGCGCTGATCGCCGGGAAGATGGCGTACGAGGCGTCGTGCAGCGTGTTGTCCAGGTCAAACAGCCAGACCGGCGCGCGGAGGGTCGTCGAAGTAGCCACGATGTGAGCATGAAGCAGGATGGTTGCAACATGCGATTATAGCCATCCGGGCGCGACTGCGCAGCGGGACGATGATGACAAGCGGGGAGAAGGAGATGGTGCCCTTGACGTGGATTGAACACGTGGCCTCTCCCTTACCAAGGGAGTGCTCTACCACTGAGCTACAAGGGCGGGTAGAAATTCGCGGCTTTTTCTGCCGCGAATGTTTTAGTGCGACCGGATCATAGTGCCAAAAGCCTGTTCCGTCAAGACTTCGAGCAGCAAACTGTGTTCGATACGGCCATCGATGATGTGCACGGTATTGACGCCGGATTTCGCCGCGTCCAGCGCCGACGAGATCTTCGGCAGCATGCCGCCCGAGATCGTGCCGTCCGCGAACATCTCGTCGATCTCGCGCGCCGACAGGTCGGTGACCAGCTTGCCGTTCTTGTCCTGCACGCCGGCGATGTTGGTCATCATGATCAGCTTTTCGGCTTTCAGGATCTCGGCGATCTTGCCGGCGACGACGTCGGCATTGATGTTGTAGGCCTGGCCGTCCTGGCCGAAACCGATCGGCGAAATGATCGGGATGAAGGCGTCGTCCTGCAACGCCTTGACCACGGCCGGGTTGATCGCTTCGATCTCGCCGACGAAACCGATGTCGAGGAACTCGCCCGGCTTGTCCTTGTCCGGCATCGCCATGCGGCGTGCGCGGATGAGGCCGCCGTCCTTGCCGGTCAGGCCGACGGCCTGGCCGCCGTAGTGGTTAATCAGCATCACGATGTCCTGCTGGACTTCGCCGCCCAGCACCCACTCGACCACTTCCATGGTCTCTTCGTCGGTGATGCGCATGCCCTGCACGAAGGTGCCCTGCTTGCCGATCTTCTTCAGCGCGTTGTCGATCTGCGGACCGCCGCCGTGTACCACGACCGGATTCATGCCGACCAGCTTGAGCAGGATGACGTCGCGCGCGAAGCCGTGCTTCAGGCGCTCGTCGGTCATGGCGTTGCCGCCGTATTTGATGACGATGGTCTTGCCGTGGAAATTACGGATGTACGGAAGCGCTTCGGCCAGAATTTGCGCCTTGATCTGAGGCGAGACCTTGGTCAGGTCACTGGTCTGGTCGTCGGTCTTCAAGCTGGTCAGATGAGCGTTCATGGAGGGTCCGAAAATAATGTCGCGAGATTTTACAGGCAAAAGCCGTGCAATTAGCGTAAAACTTGTGCAGATTATAGGGCGTCTTGTTGTATTTTATGGCAGTCCGCTCCAGAGGCTCGCCACCGTGAATCCAGGTCTTTTCAAAAAATCAAGTGTTTTGTCCGTTGCAGGGGCAGCGCGATGAGCGTCTGCACCCGCTGCGGCGCCGAATTCGGCTGCGCCATGGCCGACGGCGCGGCCGAGCCTTGCTGGTGCACCGCGCTGCCGCCCGCCGTCCCTGTTCCGCAGGAAGCCGCGGGCTGCTGGTGCCCGGCCTGCCTGCGCGCCCACATCGAGGCTGTCAGCCTGGCGCGCGAGCGTCAGGCCGGCTAGCGCCGGGTGCGGAAGAAGCGCAGCATTTCGCGGCTCGCGTCCGGTCCCCTGCCATCCGTATAGCTGCCGAGCGCATTTCCGCCGAACCAGGCATGGCCGGCGCCGTGCACCACCCAGTGCTCGGCGTGCACGGTGCCGTCGTGATGGCGGTGCACGGTGCGCGTATAGGCATGGCCGTCCGGCACCCGCCCCGGTTCCACCGCCGGCCGCCGCGGCAGGCCGCGCGCGACCTGGGCCACCAGTTCCTCGCCGTTCGACGGATGCACGGTCGTGTCCTGGTCGCCGTGGAAGACGATGATCGGCAGCGAACGGTCCGGAGCCTGGCTCCGGCGGAATTCTCCCTTCATCGCCGCCAGCGCCGAGGGCAGGTCGCTGGCCGAGGCGAAAGGCAGGCCCGAGTGCACGCCGACCGCCGCGTACAGCTCGGGATAGAGCGTGCCCATGATGGTCGCCATCGCGCCGCCGGCCGACAGGCCCGCCACGTAGACCTGGGAGGCATCGACCGCATGGCGCGCCATGACGGCGTTCGTCATCCCGGCGATGATCGAGGGCTCCCCCTGGCCGCGCTGCTGGTCGATCTCGTTGAACCAGTTCCAGCAGCGCGAGGGATTGGCCTGCTTGCTCTGGGCCGGGTAGAGCACCAGGAAGGCCATCTCTTCGGCCAGTGCGTTCATGCCGGTGCCCTTGGCGAAATCCTCCGGATCCTGGGTACAGCCGTGCAGCATCACCAGCAGCGCTACCGGTTCCCCCGTGTAGCTGCTCGGCACGTACAGCTTGTAGTCGCGGCTGCCGGCCTCGTTGGCATAGCTGCCGTCGACGAACTTGCCCGGCAGTGTATCCCGGCCCAGGAAGGGCGCAGGCATCGTCACCGCCATGTCGCGCATTGCCGCGCGCTGCATGGCGGTCGCATTCTTCATCGCCTCTTGAATCACGGCGCCCGTTCCTGCTGGTCCCTTGCGCATCAGTGTGCGGGTTGCGGCGCGCACCTGGGCAAGCAATCTCCTGTTCAGTTTCATGAGCTCTCCTTGTGCGGTGCATGAGATCAATCTCGGCCCGCAGGCTTACACGAACCTTTCAGGGTGTTGCCGGACGGCCCAAGCGAATCAGGCGCATCCCTCGTGCTTGCGTTACTCTAGGAACATGAATCCCAGCTTCCAACCTGGCCATCGCTTCGAATGGCAGTACACCGTGCCCGAGCGCGCTACCGTGCCCGAGCTTTACCACGATACCTTGTTTTGCAGAGAGATGCCGGACGTGTTGGCCACGGGCTATTTGGTCGGCATGATGGAACTTGCCTGCCTGCACGGGATGATGCCCTTCGTCGACTGGCCGCGTGAGCAGAGCCTGGGCACGATGGTGAGTTTCCAGCACCTGGCGCCGACGCCGCCCGGCATGACGCTCACCATTCGCGGCGAAGTGCTGGAAGTCGAGGGACGGCGCGTGCGCTTCCGGGTCGAGGCCTGGGACGAGGTGGAAAAGGTGTGCGAAGGCACGCACGAGCGCTGCCTGATCGATACCGAACGCTTCGCGCAGAAGATGAAACTCAAGCAGGCCGCCTACGAGCAGCCTTCCACGTAATCGACCGAGGGCTTGAGGCCGGCGCGGACCCGCTTGAGCTTGTTCTTGCTGGTTTCGAAGATCAGCGACTTGCCTGTCCCTTTGCGCAGGATGAGGTATTTGCCATGCTCATCGTATTTGTGCGGCTCGACGCGGGCATGGGGATGGCGGCGCAGCACTTCTTCCGGCTGCATGGCTGCCGTCACACCTGCGCTGTTGGGCACGATGGTCCTGGCGTCGGCGCGCGTGATGCGGCCTTGCTCGACCATGAAGCTGACGCGTGGATAGCGCTTGAAGCGCACGATCGAGCAGGCGGGATCGCGCGGCCTGAGCGTGGCGCGCTGGCCGAGGCGCTTCTCGGCCGTGGCCAGGCGGTCGCCGAAGCGGATCTTGCCGTAGCCGTCGGGACTGAGTGTTTGTGCATTGGCCGTGGCGCAGGTGAAGAGGGCGGCGAGCAGAAAACGCAGAGGCATCGGAAGACCTTTCTGAGGCGTCGGGAAAACCAGTATAAAGCCGCGCCCGGCGAATCCGGCAGCCGCCGTCCGGACGCGCGATAATGCGGCTTCATCCTATTCGCTTTCATTCCCAGCGCATGAACCAAGATTTGCCTAGTCCCGTCCCTTCGCCCTGCATCAACGTGTGCCAGATGGCGCCCGACACCGGCCTGTGCCGCGGCTGCCTGCGCACCATCGACGAAATCGTCGCCTGGGGCACGGCCAGCGAGGACACCAAGCGCGCCGTGTGGGCCGAGATCCGGCGGCGCGAAGCCGAGATCAAGTGGGACTGACGTGAACCTGCCGCCCGCCATCCGCATCCTGGAGCGTGGCTGGCTCTCGTCCAATAGCGTCCTCCTGCTCGGGCCGGAGGACGCGGCGCTGATCGACAGCGGCTATGCGACCCACGCCGGGCAGACCCTGGCGCTGGTGCGTGCTGCGCTCGATGGCCGCCCGCTTGACCTTCTGCTCAACACCCACCTGCATTCCGACCATTGTGGCGGCAATGCGCTGCTGCGCGCCGAACTCGGCTGTGAGGTCGCGATTCCCGCACTCGAGGCCGCCAAGGTCGCCGCCTGGGACGAGGACGCGCTCAGCTTCCGCGCCACCGGCCAGCAGTGCCCGCGCTTCGCTTTCGACGCCACGCTGGCGCCGGGAGACAGCCTGGTCCTGGCCGGCCTGCGCTGGGACGTGCTGGCCGCGCCCGGCCACGATCCCCATGCGTTGTTGTTTTTTTGTGCACAGGACGGCGTGCTGGTGGCCGGGGATGCTTTATGGGAAGATGGGTTCGGCGTGATCTTTCCCGAGCTGGCGGGCGAACCCGGCTTCGACGAGGTGGGCGCGACCCTCGACCTGATCGCCGGCCTGGATGCGCGGGTGCTCATTCCCGGCCATGGCGCGGCCTTCACGGATGTGGCGGGCGCGCTGGCGCGGGCAAGGAAACGGCTCGACTACCTGCGCGCCGACCCGCTGCGCAATGCGCGCAACGCGGTCAAGGTGCTGCTCAAGTTCCTGCTGCTGGAGCGGCAGGCGATTTCCTTGGGGGCGCTGCCGGCCTTGCTGGCGTCCATTCCGCTGGTCGAGCGCGTGCGGCAGGAACAATTCGGCATGCCGCCCGAGGAATTGGCCCGCTGGGCCGCCGGGGCGCTGGTGCGCGCCGAGGCGGCGCGCGTGGACGAGGGCATGCTGCGCGACGTTTAGAGTCGAAGTTCTAGCACGGTCGTTCTTTTTTCGCGGCTATAATGCCTGAGGATTCCGATCAACCGACCACCGAGAGCCATCCATGACGATGCCCCCCGTGCTGCAAAACCTGTCCCTTCCCGTCATCGCCTCGCCGATGTTCATCGCCAGCGGCCCCGCGCTGGTGGCGGCCCAGTGCAAGGCCGGCATCGTCGGCTCCTTCCCGGCGCTCAACGCGCGCCCGGCCGAGCTGCTCGACACCTGGCTGACGGACCTGCAGCGCGAGCTGGCCGATTACCAGGAAGCGAACCCGGGCGCCAGGGTCGGCCCGATCGCGGTCAACCAGATCGTGCACCAGTCGAACGACCGCCTGGCGCATGACGTCGAGGTGTGCGTGAAGCACCAGGTGCCGATCATCATCTCCTCGCTGCGCGCGCCGCCGAAGGAGATGCTGGACGCGGTGCACAGCTACGGCGGCATCGTGCTGCACGACGTGGTGTCGATCCGCCACGCCGAGAAGGCGCTGGAAGCGGGCGTGGACGGCCTGATCCTGGTCGCGGCCGGCGCCGGCGGCCACGCGGGCGCGCTGTCGCCGTTCGCGCTGGTGGGCGAGGTGCGCAAGTTCTTCAATGGTCCGGTGGCGCTGTCGGGCTCGATCGCGACCGGCGATGCGATCCTGGCCGCGCAGGCGATGGGCGCGGACTTCGCGTACATCGGTTCGCGCTGGCTGGCGACCAGGGAGTCGAACGTCACCGACGCCTACCGTGAGGCGATCGTCACCTCGAGCGCGGCGGATGTGGTGTACACCAATTTGTTCACTGGCGTGCACGGCAACTACCTGAAGAAGTCGATCGTGGCGGCGGGGCTGGATCCGGAGAACCTGCCGGAATCGGACAAGAGCAAGATGAGCTTCGGTTCGGGCAGCGCCAAGGCCTGGCGCGATATCTGGGGCGCGGGGCAGGGCGTGGGCTTAATGGACGACGTGCCGACCGTGGCGGAGATGGTGGAGCGCTTGAAGAGGGAATACATGGCTGCGCGGGCGCGGCTGGCGCTGTAAGCCAACAACCTCTAGCCTCAAAACCGTCATTCCTGCCACTGGCAGCAATGACTCCCGGCGAAGGCCGGGATCCAAGTCCGTTGCGCAGCCACTGAGCATGCAAAACTTGGGTCCCGGCCTTCGCCGGGACGACGTTTACGCGCAGCGGGTTTTTATCCGGGCTGCTTGAGGTCTTCCTGCCGGATAATCCACAGCCCCGGCAGATTCCTCCAATACCCGTAGACATCCATCCCGAACCCCACGACAAAATCGTTCGGCACCGTCAGCCCCACCAGGTCCGCCTGGATCGGCTTCTTGCGCCCCAGGTCCTTGTCGGCGAACACCGCCACGATCACCTCGGCCGCGCCCATGTCGAGCAGGCGCTGCTTCACGTGGGCCAGGGTCTCGCCTTCGTCGAGGATGTCGTCGACCACCACGATGGTGCGGCCGGCCACGTTCTGGCGCGGGATCACCTTCCACACGATCTGCCCGCCCCTGTCCTCGTCGCCGTAGCGGCTCACGTGGATGTAGTCGAACTCGAGCGGGAAGTCGAGCTGGGGCAGCAGGTGGCCGGTGAATACCACCGCGCCGCCCATCACGCCCAGCACCAGCGGGAAGGCGGGATCGCCATCCTTGCCGAAGCGTTCGTTGAGCCGGTCGGCGACATGCCGCACTGCGGCCTGGACTTGTTCCGCATTGACGATCTCGCGCGCATTGGCCAGCAGCGCACGCGCGCGCTCGTCATGGAACTCTGGCATAGGGATTTCTTGCATGGTCATACGGTCTAGTGGTGGCCGGGCCATTATGCGCCAAGCCCGGCGGAGGCGGTGTTCCGCTTGGAACAGGTCCGGTCAGGAGGCGTTATTGCGCAGTTCGTTAATCTCTTGCTGCAGCTTGCGCGTCAGCTTGGCGAACACCAGCTCGTAGGAACGGCGCAGCAGCGCGGCCGCTTCCCCGTCATCCATCGAGGCGTCGCCCGCCACATACACCCACTTGTGGCGCGCCAGGTAGGGCGCGGGAATGATCCCCGGACGGTCGGTCAGTTCCAGGAAGCGGTCGTCTTCGACCTTGAAGCTGAAACCCTCGGCGGGCGAGCTGGCATTGGTGGCGGCGAACATCTTGCCGCCGACCGAGAACACGATGTCGTGGTCCCACTTGATGTCCTCGGTACAGCCGGGGAAGCTCCGGCATACGTCCTTGGCCGCTTCGAAATCCATGTGCGTCTCCTGTTGCTGCCGGCGTCATGGCGCCAGTCTCGTGATGGTTTGAGCCATCATCTTAACCCCTCGCGGCCGGATTCCAAGGATTTTGATGTCTTGGCGCAATAATCCGTCGCGCCACGTTCCGGGAATTGCGGCGTATCATACGTGCTTGGAAAACAACCCGATTCTCCGACCCATGTCCACCAACGACACCCGCGCCGAACGGCTGGCCCAATTGCGCAGCGCCATGGCGCGCCACGGCATCGACGCCTGCATCATCCCGTCGAGCGATCCGCACCTCTCGGAATACCTGCCCGGCCACTGGAAGGGCCGCGAATGGCTGTCCGGTTTCACCGGTTCGGTGGGCACCTTCATCGCCACCGCCGGTTTCGCGGGTGTCTGGACCGACGGGCGCTACGTGACCCAGGCCGAAACCGAGCTGGCGGGCTCAAGGATCCAGCTGATGAAGATCCCGAGCGCGGCGAGCCAGATCCACGTCGACTGGCTGGCCGCCAACGTGCACGCCGGCGGCACGGTGGCGGTCGATGCGCGCGTGCTCGGCCTGGCCGGCGCGCGCCTGCTGCAGGAAGCGCTGGGGGCGCGCGGCGTCAAGCTGCGCACGGACATCGACCTGCTCGAGGAGGTCTGGAGCGAGCGCCCGGCGCTGCCGCTCGACCCCGTGTTCGAGCACCTGCCGCCGTTCGCGACCGTGGAACGCCACGAGAAGCTGGCCGCGGTCCGCGCCGCGATGGAAGCGCATGGCGCCGGCTACCACTTCATCTCGACCCTGGACGACATTGCCTACTTGTTCAACCTGCGCGGCGCCGATGTCAGCTTCAATCCGGTGTTCCTGGCGCATGCGCTGATCGGCCGCGCCGACGCCACCCTGTTCATCGGCGAAGGCAAGGTGCCGCACGAGCTGCGCGCGCGCCTGGAGCATGACGGCGTCCACCTGGCGCCTTATGCCAACGCCGCGCACGCGCTGGAGTCGCTGCCGGACGGCGCCACCTTGCTGCTCGATCCGCGCCGCGTGACGGCCGGCATGCGCGCCGCGGTGGCGCAGGGCGTGCGCGTGGCCGAAGCCGTCAACCCGACCACCTTCGCCAAGTCGCGCAAAGTCGAATCGGAAGCGGCCAACGTGCGCGCCACCATGGAGCAGGACGGCGCGGCGCTGTGCGAGTTCTTCTCCTGGCTCGAGCCGCTGCTGGCCAACGCCGATCGCGCGCCGGTAAGCGAAGTCGACATCGACACCCAGCTGACGCAGGCGCGCACGCGGCGGCCGCATTTCATCTGCCCGAGCTTCTCGACCATCGCCGGCTTCAATGCGAACGGTGCGATCATCCACTATCGCGCCGCGCCGGAATCCTGCGCCACCATCGAAGGCGACGGCCTGCTGCTGATCGACTCGGGCGGCCAGTACCTGGGCGGCACCACCGACATCACGCGCGTGATCCCGGTCGGCACGCCGTCCGACGCTCAGAAGCGCGACTACACGCTGGTGCTCAAGGGCCTGATCAACCTGTCGGCCACGCGCTTCCCGCGCGGCATCCGTTCGCCGATGCTGGACGCGATCGCGCGCGCGCCGATCTGGGCGGCCGGCATCGACTACGCCCACGGCACCGGCCACGGCGTGGGCTACTTCCTGAACGTGCACGAAGGTCCCCAGACCATCTCGCCGTCGGCGCTGCCCGAAGCGCACACCGCGATGGAGCCGGGCATGATCACCTCGATCGAGCCGGGCATCTATCGTCCGGGACGCTGGGGCATCCGCATCGAGAACCTGGTGCTGAACCGCAGCGTCGAGACCACCGAGTTCGGCGAGTACCTGGGCTTCGAGACCCTGACCCTGTGCCCGATCGACACCCGCTGCCTCGACATGAGCATCTTGCGCCCGGATGAAATCGCGTGGCTGAACGACTACCACGCGACCGTGCGTGCGCGCCTGGCGCCGCATGTCGAGGGCGCCGCGCGGGACTGGCTGATGCTGCGCACGGAGGCGATCTGATGGCCGGCGGACGCTCCACCCGCGCCAGCTCGGCGGTCGAACGGCTGAAGAAGCGTACCGGGAACATGGGCTATTCAATGGCCCGTACCGGCGACGGCCTGTTCTTCCTGTCCGAAGCGCCGGGCGCGCCGCCGCTGTGTGCGCCGCTCGAACTGGACGACTTCGTCGCCTTCGTCAACGGCCTCGGCCCGCAGGAAGTGAAGCGGATCAGCAAACACGATCTCGCCTTCGAGAAGCAACTGGTCAAGAAGAAGCCCTAGGCGCCGCCATGAACAAGAACGAATTGCTGGCCACCTACTGGTCAGGGCCCGAGATTTTCACCAATGCGCTGATCCTGCTGCACCTGGCGGGGGCGCTGGCGCTCGGCCTGCTGGTCGGCTACGAGCGCGCCTACCACGGGCGCGCGGCCGGCATGCGCACTTATGGCCTGGTGTGCATGGCCTCGGCGGCGCTGACCATCCTGGCCGGTTATCCGGACTTCTGGTACGGCGGCGGCGCCTCCGGCTTCCTGGCCCCGGTCGATCCGACCCGCATCATCCAGGGCGTGGTGACCGGCATCGGCTTCCTCGGCGCCGGCGTGATCATGCGCGAAGGCTTCAACATCAGCGGCCTAACCACGGCGGCCTCGATCTGGGCCTCGTCGGCGATCGGCATCCTGGTCGGCGTCGGCTTCTACCTGGCCGCGATGGGCCTGGCCTTCTTCGCCTCGATGATCATGATCTACCTGAACCGCCTGGAGAGCTTCCTGCCGGCGCGCCACGCGGTGGCGGTGCGGGTGCGCTTCAAGCCCGATTTCCTGCCGCGCGAAGAGGGCCTGCGCCAGGCCGCGCTGGAGCGCGGCTACGAGATCGCCGGCAGCTCGCTCACCATCAGCAGCGAGAACGGCCGCCAGGAATGGCGCTTCGTGGCGCTGGCGCTGTCGCGCAAGTCGGGCGCGCCGCTGCACGCGCTGGCCGGAGAGCTGGCCGCTTTCGAAGGCGTGGAAGGCTTCCAGGTATCGCACGCCCGTAATTGACATCGAATAACAATACTCTCCAAAACCGGAACAGCCATGGAAGCAACAGACGTACAAGCCCAGGACGTACTCGATTTCTGGTTCCTGCCGCCTTCGCACGAAGGCCACGGCAAGCAGCGGCCAGAGTGGTTCCGCAAGGACGACAGGTTCGACGCGGCGATCCGCGAGCGCTTCGGCGCCACCATCGCCAAGGCGGTGGCGGGCGGCCTGCGCGAATGGGATGCGCTCGGCCCACGCGGCGTGCTGGCGCGCCTGCTGGTGCTCGACCAGTTCACGCGCAACGCCCACCGCAACACGCCCGAGTCCTTCGCCGGCGACACGCTGGCCCTGGCCGCCGCCCGCCAGCTGGTGGACTCCGGCGGGCACCTGGCACTGTCGCCGGTGGAGCGCTCCTTCGCCTACATGCCTTTCGAGCACGCCGAGGACGCGCGCATGCAGGAACAGGCGGTGGAGCTGTTCACCGCGCTGTCGAACGAGCACGCGGGCTTCGCGGAGACGCTCGACTATGCGCACCGCCACCGCGGCGTGATCGCGCGCTTCGGCCGCTTCCCGCACCGTAATGCGATCCTGGGCCGCGCCTCCACGCCGGAGGAAACCGAGTACCTGCGCCAGCCCGGCTCGGGCTTCTGAGGTGGCGCCTGCATTGAACCTGGCCGGCGCCGGCCACGTCGGGCGCGCGCTGGGCCGCCTGTTCCATGCCAGCGGCGTGTTCGCGGTCCAGGACGTGCTGACCCGTTCGGCGGACAGCGCGCGGCAGGCGGTGGACTTCATCGGCGCCGGTACGCCCGCCTCGACGCTCGCGGCCATGCGCCCGGCGCGTGCCTGGCTGCTGGCCGTGAACGACGACCAGATCGCGCCTGTGTGCGCGGCGCTGGCCGCCGCGCATGACCTGAAGGGCGCGGTGATCTTCCATTGCAGCGGCGCCAAGGCCTCCTCCGAACTGCAGGCGGCGCGCGACGCCGGCGCCCTGGTGGCGAGCGTGCACCCGATCCGCAGCTTCGCCGATCCCGACAAGGTGGCGCGCGAGTTCGCCGGCACTTTCTGCGGCATCGAAGGCGATGTGGAGGCGCTCACGCTGCTCGAACCGGCCTTCGCGGCGATCGGTGCGCGCCTGGTGGAGATCGATCCGGCTGCCAAGACCGTCTACCACGCCGCCGCCGTGTTCGCCTCGAATTACCTGGTGACGGTACTGGATGCGTCCCTGCGCGCCTACCAGGCCGCTGGCGTGCCCGAAGAGGTGGCGCGCGAGCTGGCGCGGCCGCTGGCCGAGGAAACGCTGGCCAACGTGTTCCGCCTGGGGCCGGCCGCCGCCCTCAGCGGCCCGGTGGCGCGCGGCGACTTCGCCACCGTGGCGCGCCAGCAGGCGGCGCTCACGCAATGGGACGCGCCCACCGGCCAGCTCTACGAAGCACTGGTGGCGCCGACCACCGACCTGGCCCGGCGCAAGCCGAAGCAAACCTGAATCGCAAGGAGAACATATGGTGTTGACCGCCTGGGCCTCGCTGGCCGTGCTGGGCGTGTATTTCTGGACCTGGGCGAACGCCGCCCGGGCTCGTGCGCGCTACGACGTGCCGGCGCCCTCGATGGAGGGCCCGGAAGGCTTCCTGCGCGCCCATCGCGTGCAAATGAACACCCTCGAGCAGCTGCCGCTGGTGCTCGTGCCCCTGTTCCTGTGCGGCGCCTTCCTGGGCGACGTCTGGGCCGCCGCGGGCGGCCTGCTGTGGTGCGCCAGCCGGATCCTGTACGCGCTCGGCTATGTCCGCGATCCGGCCAGGCGCGAAATGGGTTTCATTCTTGGCATGCTTGCCTGTGCTGCATTGATTGGCGGCTCAGTTGTGGGCTTATTGCTGCGCTAGAGTCAAGAAACTACAGAGAAAGATCGACAAAGTTCCCAGAGGGCAATAAGCTAGGCTGCTAATCACACAAAACATGGTCCGCGCGCCAATCGGAAAGCTTGCCGGCGCGGACCCTGGAGAAGGAGAACACTATGTTGTTTCTGAAGAGCACCAGCGTTACCAAGGCCCCAGGCATTTACGAAGTCGATGTCGCGGCCAAGCCGCCCGGCAAGACCTTTGGCGTCTTCATGGCGACCGACCCGGACAATCCGCCGCAGTCCATCCTTGCCGGCCTGGCGGAACTGGGCTTCCGCAATATCCACGAGCAGCGCTACGTCCACAAGGACAAGGGCAAGGTCCTTGACCTGCATTTCCAGAAAGACGGCACCGACCTGTTCGCCGGCTGGAAGTCGGAAGAGTGCACGGCCAACCTGGCCGCCCTCGATGCGCTGTTTGGCAATGTCGGCATCAAGCTCGCTCCGCGCGTGATGAGCCTGGCGGAAGCCTACCGTTAAGCGGCGACGTCGATGTGATACAGCGCCCAGGGACAGGCGCCGAAACGCTCGTTGAGCGGGCGCTTTGCCATTTCCGGCACCCGGTCGGCGTCGTACACCGCCCATAAGGGGCCCAGCCCGCCCAAGGGCATAGTCTTGCCGTCCAGGTGGGTGGCGACGATGAGCTTCCAGGCGCGGGCCTGGCGCATCTCCAGCGCCGCCGCATAGCCGTCCACCGCCCGCAGCACCACCTTGGCTGCATCGCCCGGCCGGGCGCCCCCCTGCGCCAGCACATCCGCCAGCAGCGGACCGCGCAGAGTATGCGGTTTGCCGTCGTATTCGAGGGTGGGGCGGATCGTCTGCGCGGGCAGGGAAGCCAGCGCGGCGAAATCCATGGCATAGGCTTGTGCGAAGTCCAGTTTCTGCTTGTGCATCATCTGGTCGAGCGCCGGATCAAGCGCGCCACGATTGCTGCGCCCTATGGCGCCGGTGATCGTCAGCAGGGCCGGGCCTTGCAGCGTGGGCTTGGCCGCGGCAAAGACGGGCGCGGCGCCGGCCAGCGCGGCGGCGCCGAGGAAGTGGCGTTTGTCCATGCGAGAATGTCCTTCCTGGGAAAGCCGCCATCATAGCCTTGAACATTGCACTATGGATTTATTTAGCGCAGGCCCCGGCCTGATGCCGATCCCGTTGCCGGACGGCGAACTCGGCTGGCTGCAGCAGCTGCCGCTGCCCTGGCCGAACGGGGATGTGCTGGCGCGCCTGATTCTCGAAACCGCCTGGCGCGAGGAAACCGTGGTCGTGTACGGCAAGCGCCACCTGCAGCCGCGCCTGAGCGCCTGGTATGGGGATGCCGCCTACCGCTATTCCGGCCTGAGCCTGGCGCCGGCGCCGTTCACACCGCTGCTGGAGGCCATCCGCGCCAGCGTCCAGCAGGTCACCCGATGCGAGTTCAACAGTGTTCTGCTGAACTACTACCGCAACGAACGCGACAGCATGGGCATGCATGCCGACGACGAACCCGAACTGGGCCCGGCGCCTGCAATCGCTTCCCTGAGTTTTGGCGCCGAGCGCACGTTCATCCTGCGCCACAAACAGACGAAAGAGACCCTGCGCCTGCGCCTCACGGACGGCAGCCTGCTCCTGATGAGGGGCTCCACGCAACAGAATTGGTTGCACGGAATCAACAAAACGGCAAAACCGATTGGGCCGCGCGTGAATCTAACTTTTAGGAAGATCATTTGATCTTCCTTCTTCTTGCGCTATCTGGTATGTATTTTATCTGACCGCAAAGTCAGAACGTTACATCCGCTTACAGTTTTTACGGGTTTGGCAACGCTTTCATTTTTTGTCAATGCTATCTTGGCCCTATTGCGATTCATTGGGAATCGCGAACCAGGTAACAAGAAGAGGATCCGTAATGAACAAGCTTATCGTTGCACTGATCGCGTCCGTCGCGGCGATGTCCGCCGCTCATGCCCAGCAAGACACCCCGCGCGCCTATGTCGGCGTGGGTGTGGCCAGCGCCGACCACCAGAATTCCCTGCCGGGCGCCACCAGCGTCGATGCCGACGGCTACAAGGCCTCGGGCAAGATCTTCGGCGGCTATGACTTCAACCGTACCTGGGGCGTCGAAGCCGGCTACACCGATTTCCGCAGCTCGAACGTGACCTATTCGCTCGGCGGCGTGCCGGGCAGCGGTGAAACGAAAGGCCATTCGCTGTATGTGGCGGGCAAGGCGAGCATGCCGATCAACGAGCAGTTCCTGGCGTATGCCAAGCTGGGCGTGTCGCGCAACAAGAACGAGCTCGAGACCGTCAATGCTGTGATGAACCGCAGCCACAGCAAGACCGAGGCATATGGTGCGCTGGGGCTGCAGTACAACATCAACCAGGATGTTTCCCTGATTGCTGAGTACGAGCGCTATGGCAAGAGCAAGGACTTCGGCGCGAAGCCGAATGTGTGGACGATCGGGGCGAAGTACAGCTTCTGATTGGACTGCGGTTCAAGCGAAAAGGCCCTGCGGGGCCTTTTTCTTTTTTGCGCGGATGCAGACATGGTCGTAAGAGTCACCCTCAACTTCCCCGTCGTCCCCGCCTTCGCGGGGAGTCATTGCCGCCAGTGGCGGGAATGACGTTTTGAAGTGAGTGGTGCTAACGGAGCTAAAGCCGCGCCAGCACCATTCCCTGCGGCCTTGTCACCCACGGCGGCACGATCAGCTCCGCCTCCGGCTGCGCATGCCCCGCCGACAGGAACCGGTGCAGCGACGACCACGGCCACTCGCGCGGCGCCACGCAGTGCCCATGGCGTACGGCATCCGTGTGCACGTAGTCCACCAGCGCCTTGTAGTCCTGGTCTTCCTGCACCCGGTAATGCCGGTAGTGCCGCTCCCACACCGCCCCATCGCTTGCATCCGCCATGCCGGCCTTGCGCAAGGCTTTCGAGAATGCGATCTTGACCGCGCGCCAGCGGCTGGAGCAGTCGTGGTCGCCCGGGGGCAGGGTCCAGATCGTATGCGCGTGGTTCGGCAGCACCACCCAGGCGTCGACGTGGAAGGGCTTGCGCACGCGCGCCAGCCGCATCGCTTCGCCAAACGCGGAAATGTGCTCGGTCAGCAGGGCGCTGCCACGGTCTAGAAGGCGCACCGTGAAAAAGAACGTCCCGCCAGGGACGCGGTTGTCGCGGTAATCTGTCATGGGTATGTTTAACGCCCGGCAGCCGTAGCGACGGCAAGGCAGGACCAGGCGCTTGCACGGCCTCGTCCTCGGGAATTCTACACACGAAGCCACGATCCCCACGTTCCGTTTCCGGGCGTAAAAAAGCCCGCGCAGTGACTCCCTGCGCGGGCTTTTCTTTAGGAAACAAGCATTTAGGTCGTCAGTGGCTTGTAGCGGATACGCTTCGGCTTGGCGCCTTCCTCGCCCAGGCGCTTTTTCTTGTCGGCTTCGTATTCCTGGTAGTTACCGTCGAAGAAGGTGACTTGCGAGTTGCCTTCGAAGGCCAGGATGTGGGTCGCGATGCGGTCCAGGAACCAGCGGTCGTGCGAGATGACCATCACGCTGCCGGCGAATTCCAGCAGGGCGTCTTCCAGCGCGCGCAGGGTTTCCACGTCCAGGTCGTTCGACGGTTCGTCCAGCAGCAGGACGTTGCCGCCTTGCAGCAGGGTCTTGGCCAGGTGCAGACGGCCGCGTTCGCCGCCCGACAGGTTGCCGACCACCTTCTGCTGGTCCGCGCCCTTGAAGTTGAAGCGGCCCAGGTAGGCGCGCGACGGCATCTCGAAGCGGCCGACGCTCAGCATGTCGGCGCCGCCGGTGACGTCCTCGAACACGGTCTTGTTGTTGGCCAGCTCGTCGCGGCTCTGGTCGACCAGCGAGACCTTGGCGGTCTTGCCGATCACGACTTCGCCGCTGTCCGGCTGTTCCTTGCCGGCGATCATCTTGAACAGGGTCGACTTACCGGCGCCGTTGGGGCCGATGATGCCGACGATCGCGCCCGGAGGCACGGTGAAGGACAGGTTGTCGATCAGCAGGCGGTCGCCGAAGGCTTTCGAGACGTTCTTGAACTCGATGACTTCGTTGCCCAGGCGCTCGGCCACGGGAATGAAGATCTCCTGGGTCTCGTTGCGCTTCTGGTATTCGAATTCGCTCAGTTCGTTGAAGCGGGCCAGACGGGCCTTGGACTTGGCCTGGCGCGCCTTCGGGTTCTGGCGCGACCACTCGAGTTCCTTCTGCAGGGCCTTCTGGCGCGCCGATTCGGTCGCTTCTTCCTGCTTCAGGCGCGCCTGCTTCTGGTCCAGCCAGGACGAGTAGTTGCCCTTCCAGGGGATGCCCGAGCCGCGGTCCAGTTCCAGGATCCATTCGGCGGCGTTGTCGAGGAAGTAGCGGTCGTGGGTGATGCCCACCACGGTGCCCGGGAAGCGCAGCAGGAACTGCTCCAGCCACTCGACCGATTCGGCGTCCAGGTGGTTGGTCGGTTCGTCGAGCAGCAGCATGTCCGGCTTGGACAGCAGCAGCTTGCACAGCGCCACGCGGCGCTTCTCGCCGCCCGACAGCACGCCGATCTTCTGGTCCCAGGGCGGCAGGCGCAGCGCGTCGGCGGCCATTTCCATCTGCAGGTTCAGGTTGCCGCCGTCGGCCGCGGCGATGATCGATTCCAGGCGCTCCTGCTCCTTGGCCAGGGCGTCGAAGTCCGCGTCTTCTTCCGCATAGGCGGCGTACACGGCTTCCAGCTTGGCTTGGGCTTCGAAGGCTTCGCCCAGGCCCGATTCGACTTCCTGGCGCACGGTTTTTTCCGGATCGAGCTGGGGTTCCTGCGGCAGGTAGCCGATGTTCAGGCCCGGCATCGGGCGCGCTTCGCCCTGGATGTCGGTGTCGATGCCGGCCATGATCTTCAGCAGGGTCGACTTGCCCGAGCCGTTCAGGCCCAGCACGCCGATCTTGGCGCCCGGGAAGAAGGACAGCGAGATGTCTTTCAGGATCTGGCGTTTTGGCGGGACGATTTTGCCCACGCGGTTCATGGTATAGACGTAATTGGCCATGCTTTAACTCTGGTGTTGTTTAAGGTGCACAGGATACGACAGAACCCGTTTCGCACACAGGATTTATTGGTGCCGCATCACGCTTTATTCGCCGCGCGGCTGCGCCACAGGCCTTCGCCGCCGAACAGGGCCAGCGCGGACCAGATCAGGACGAAGCCTGCCAGGCGGTCGGCGCTGAAGGCTTCGTGGAACAGCCACACGCCCAGCAGGAACTGGATGGTGGGCGACAGATACTGCAGCAGTCCCAGGATCGACAGCGGGATCTGGCGCGCGCCGCTGGCGAACAGCAGCAGCGGAATCGCGGTGATCGGACCGGCCAGGATCAGCAGCAGGCGGGTGGTGTCCGACGGCGCGTTGATGAAGGCGTTGTCGCCGGTATAGCTCAGCCAGCCGATGTAGACGGCCGCCACCGGGAACAGCAGCATGGTTTCGAAAGACAGGCCTTCGAGCGCGCCCAGCGCGGCGGTCTTGCGCAGCAGGCCGTAGCCGCCGAAGGTGGCGGCCAGGAACAGCGCGATCCAGGGCACCGAACCCGATTGCCAGGTCAGCCAGGCCACGCCCAGCGCCGCCAGCCCGATCGCACCCCATTGCGCGGGACGCAGGCGCTCCTTCAGGATCACGTAGCCGAACATGATGTTCACCAGCGGATTGATGAAGTAGCCGAGGCTGGCCTCGATCACGTGGCCGTTCTTGACCGCCCAGATATAGGCCAGCCAGTTGGCGCTGAGCAGGAAGGCGGAAGCCAGGAAACTGCCCAGCACGCGCGGCTGGCGCGCCAGCGCCAGCCATTTCCACTGGCGCCGCACGGCCAGGACGATCAACAGGAAGCCAAGCGACCACAGCACCCGGTGCATCAGGATTTCCAGCGGCGGCACCTCGCCGATCGCGTGGAAATACAAAGGAAACAGCCCCCAGCACAGGAAGGCGAGGGTGGCGGACAGGATACCGGAGCGCATGGGAAGGGAGGGGCGATTGCTGAGCTGCCATTATCCCCGATGCGCACGAACCCTGCTGGCGCGGCGCAAATTTGCGCAGGTGTATGATGCAGGACGAAATGTTTCTTGCAATTTTCTTGTCGATATTTTATGGTGCGCCGCACCAGAACAAAAACATGGTGCAATCTTGACGTCCGAGAACAAGAAAAGCAGCCTGGCCGCGCTGACCCTGGCCGCGGTAGGCATCGTCTACGGGGATATCGGTACCAGCCCTCTCTACACCCTGCGGGCCATCTTCGACCAGGAGCATGGCCTGCCCCTCAACACGCCGAACATCCTCGGCATCGTGTCCCTGATCTTCTGGAGCCTGACGATCATCGTCTCGCTCAAGTACGTGACCCTGGTCCTGCGCGCCGACAACCGCGGCGAAGGCGGGATCATGGCCCTGATGGCGCTGGCCACCAACTCCGTCACCAGGCACTCGGCCTGGCACTTCCCGCTGCTGGTGATCGGCGTGCTGGGGGCCACCATGTTCTACGGCGACAGCGTGATCACGCCGGCGATCTCGGTGCTGGGCGCGATCGAAGGCCTGGAAGTGGCGGCGCCCGGCATGTCGCACTACGTGGTGCCGATCGCGGTCGTCGTGCTGCTGGTCCTGTACAGCGTGCAGCGCCACGGCACCGCCGGCATCGGCCGCTTCTTCGGCCCCATCATGCTGGTGTGGTTCATCGCCCTGGCCGTCATGGGCGTCATCAACATCATCGAGGCGCCGGTGATCCTGCGCGCGCTCAACCCGTGGGAAGCGCTGCGCTTCATGTTGGAAAACAAGCTGCTGGCCTTCGTGGCGCTGGGCGCGGTGGTGCTGGCGATCACGGGCGCCGAGGCGCTGTACGCCGACATGGGCCACTTCGGCAAGAAGCCGATCCGCATGGCCTGGTTCATGATCGCCTTCCCGGCGCTGGCGCTGAACTACCTGGGCCAGGGCGGCCTCCTGATCATGCAGCCGGACGCCGTGGACAATCCTTTCTTCCACCAGCTCGGCTCCTGGAGCGTGATTCCGCTGGTGATCCTGTCGACCATGGCGGCGGTGATCGCCTCGCAGGCGACCATCTCGGGCACCTATTCGATGACCAAGCAGGCCATCGCGCTGGGCCTGCTGCCGCGCATGCGCATCCTGCACACGTCGGAAAGCGAGATCGGCCAGATCTACATCCCGGCCGTGAACTGGCTGCAGCTGTGCGTGGTACTGATCGCCGTGATCGGCTTCGGTTCCTCGGACGAACTGGCCGGCGCCTACGGCATCGCGGTGACCGCGACCATGATGGCCACCACCATCCTCACTTTCTTCGTCACGCGCTACCGCTGGCGCCTTCCGCTGGCCGTGTGCCTGGGCGCGACCGGCTTCTTCTTCGCGATCGACATCATGCTGTTCTCGTCGACCACGCTCAAGCTGTTCCACGGCGGCTGGTTCCCGCTGCTGCTGGGCACGGTGCTGCTGACCCTGATGCTGACCTGGAAGCGCGGCCGCGAACTGGTCTTCGAGAACCTGGAAAAGCACGCGATTCCGCTGGACGCCTTCATGGAATCACTGTTCGTCGCGCCGCCGGTGCGGGTGCCGGGCACCGCCCTGTTCCTGCGCGGCGAAAGCGACGGCGTGCCGCACGCGCTGCTGCACAACCTGGTGCACAACAAGGTGCTGCACGAGCGCGTGGTGTTCCTGACCGTGCACATCCGCGAAGAACCCTGGGTGCCGCCGCAGGAGCAGGTGAAGATCGTCGAGCTGGGCCACAACTGCTACCAGCTCAACGTCCAGTACGGCTTCAAGGACGAGCCGGACATCCCGGGCATCCTGCGCCAGTGCGCCGACCTCGGCTTGGGCTTCGAGATGATGGAGACCTCGTTCTTCATCGCGCGCCAGACCGTGATCTCGACCCCGGGCCGCGGCATGGCGCCATGGCGCGAGCATTTGTACGTGATGATGTCGAGGAATGCCCGTGCGGCGGCGGACTACTACCAGATCCCGCCCAACCGCGTGATCGAATTGGGCACGCAGATCGAGATCTGAGCGGAATTACAAATGGCGCTGTCCTCTTTAGGTGTGGAAGAGGCCCATCGCCGCTCGCAGAAAGCGCTCCGGCGAAGCAATGCGAGAACCGTCCAGCGCCCATTGCCAGCCGAGGTAGTTCGGCAGGTAACGCGAGGCGACGCCATGAAAGCGCGCCAGCCATTGCCGGAAGCGGCGGTGGTAGGCATTGACGTTTTGCACATGGACGGCGCCACGCACCCGTTCGCCGGCGCGCAGGTTGACGCATTCGTGAGAGATGCCTGCCTCGCGCGCGAAGGCGCGGTAGGCGGCATGCGCATCGGTCACCAGCAGCACGTCCGGATCGAGCACGGGCAGCAAGTGCCGGTGCAGTTGCGGTTTCGTGACCGCGCCGCGTCCCGTGACGAAGTCGTGGGTCCGTCCGGTGCGGTCGCGGGCGACCAGGATGCACACATGCTCGTGCGAGATGCCGCGTTTGGAAGCCACTCGACCACGACGGCGTGCCGGCCGGTTCAGCTGGCGCGAGCCCTTTTGCGATTCAAGCAAGAAGAGTTCGTCAGCCTCGGCTATGCCGTTCAGGCGCTGCGGCCTGTCGTGCTTGGCAAGCTCCAGAAAGCGATGGCGCCAGCGAAAACTGGTATTCCGGTGCACGTCGACTACCTTGGCCGCCGCGCGCACGCTCGTGGCATCAAGCATCTTGTCGAGGTAATCAAGCCACTTGCCGCGCTGGCGTAAGCGCGAAAGCGGTGTGCCGCTCAATGCCGTGAAGGTCTTGCCGCACGCGCGGCAGCGATAGCGCTGCAGGCCACGGAGCTGGCCATGCCGATAAGGGCGCTCGGCCTCGCACGCCGGACAGCAAGGCGCCGAAGGGCCCACTTCGATGGCTTCGCGAAGGCGATCCAGGCCAAGCGCCGGCGTGAGCGCCGCCATAAGTCGACCGCGCTGCCCTTTGGTCAGCAGCGGCAGTTGCCGCATCCACTGCGCGAAGCGTTTGCCTTGCATTTCCGTCTCCAGTGTCCAGGTCGATCAATGACACTTGGACCAGCAGGAAACTCGGCAGTTCGATTTCTACATTTAGCGGTGACAGCGCCTTACAAATCGCCGACAAAATCCGCACATTTTCGTGGAATTGATGAGGTAAGGTGCAAAGTTTCTCGTAGCAAATTCGCTTCGAAACTTTTTCACCTTATCTCGTCGAGGATTCCATGAAACTGAAGTTCCCCCTGGTCGCCGCTTTCGTCGCCATGCTCGCCCTGACCGCCTGCGGCGGCGGTTCCGCCGACAGCGGCGTGCAGGTCAGCAGCCCGGCCACCCTCACCAAGACCGACAGCGTGGTCGGCACCGGCGCCGAAGCCGTCACCGGCAAGACCGTCAGCCTGAACTACACCCTGTGGCTGTACAGCGCCACGGCCGCCGACCATAAAGGCACGCAACTGGAATCGAACCCCTACAGCTTCAAGCTCGGCACGAGCGCCGTGATCGGCGGCTTCGAGCAAGGCGTGCTGGGCATGAAGGTGGGCGGCAAGCGCACCGTGCTGGTGCCGTCGAGCATGGGCTACGGCACGTCCGGCGGCCGTGGCGTACCGCCGAATTCGGGCCTGGTGTTCGAGATCACCCTGAACAAGGTCGAGTGATCAGCGCAGCATGTCGATGTGCATGATGCCGTCTTCGTCGTAAGGGGCGGAGACGGTTTCGAAGCCGAAGCCCTGGTAGAACTTTTCCAGGTATTGCTGGGCCCCGATGCGGATGCGGTGGCCCGGGTAGAGCGCTTCGGCGCATGCGATGCCGCGCGCCAGCAGCTGGCGGCCGGCGCCGGTGCCGCGCGCGGCCTGGGTCGTGATCACGCGGCCCAGCGACATCTCGTCGTACTTGGCGCCCGGCGCCAGCACGCGCAGGTAGGCGGCCAGCTCGCGCTTGCCGTCCACGGTGCGCCAGCCGAGCAGGTGATGGGCCTCGAGGTCATAGCCGTCGATGTCCGGATACAGGCAGGTCTGCTCCAGGATGAAGATGTTCTGGCGCTGGGCCAGCACCTCGTAGAGGTCTTTGTTGGACAGGTCGGTAAAGCTGGAGAATTGCCAGTCGAGCATGGAAGTCGGACTCAAAAAATAATCATTCGGTAGCGGTCTCGAAGCCTTCGAGCACGTTCACGATGTGCGTGCCCAGCTCCGGGGCCGCGTCGCCGCCCTCGAGGATGAAGGCGGTGGGCAGGCCCAGGTGGGCGATGCGTTCGCCGATGCGCAGGAAGTCGCCTCCCTGCAGCCGGAAGCGCGCCTCCGGCGCCGTGCCGAAGGCGGGCGCGCCTAGCGAGACCACCAGCGCCTCGGCGCGGAACATGGCCAGCTTGACGCAGGCCGTCTCCAGCGCCGCGAACCACTCGGCGCTTCCCGCGCCCGCCGCCAGGGGCAGGTTCATCGTCGCGCCCAGCCCGGCGCCCACGCCCGTTTCGTCGGCATGGCCGCTGTACCAGGGATAGGCGCCGCGCGGGTCGGCATGCAGCGACAGGAACAGCACGTCGCCGCGGCCGTAGAAGATCGCCTGGGTGCCGTTGCCGTGGTGGTAGCCGAGGTCCAGGATCGCCACGCGTCCCAGGCCGTCGTCCAGCAAGTGCTGGGCGGCCAGCGCCGCATTGTTCAGGAAGCAGCCGCCGCCGAAGAAGTCCGCGCCCGCATGGTGGCCGGGCGGACGCGTGAGCGCGAAGCTGCCGCGTTCTCCCATGCGCAGCGCATGCGCGGCGTTCACGGCGCAGTCGGCCCCGGTCTTGGCGGCCAGCCAGGTGCCGGCGGTGAGCGGGGTCGCATTGTCCATTGCGTACAGGCCGAAGCGGGCGTCGAAGCTGTCCGGTTCGATGTCCATGCGCACCGGCCGCGGCGGCCAGGCCGAGGGAAAGGCGTCGCGCGCCGCGTTGGCGGCATCGAGCGCCGTCCACTCGCTCCAGGCGCTGCGCAGGAAGTGCAGATAGCGCGGGCTGTGCACGCGCTCGAGCGACACCAGGGGTACGCCGTGCGGCGTGACGATGCGGCCCAGCCCGCGCCGCTCGCATTCCTTCAGGACGAAGGCGGCCCGCTCAGGCTGTTCCGGACACGGCGCCAGCTCGCCGCGCACGAAGGCGAAGCGTCCCGCATGCTGGGCATGGTGTTCGTTGTAAAAGGTGAGCAAGGCATCCCCGGATCAGTGGTGATTGCCGCACAGCGTACTGCTGTTGTAGGCCGCGACGAAGTCGTCGAAGCTGCCGGTGTCCGAGGCCTCGATGGTGGCCTGCTCGGCCAGCGAGGCCGCCGCCATCTCGTCGAACAGGGCCGCTTCGGCCGGCATCAGGGGGCTGTCGCGGAAGGTGGCCGCATGCAGCTCGCTCTGGCGCAGGCCGAAGGCGGCGGCCGAACCGAGGGCGCGCACTTCTTCCAGCACGCGCGCCGACGGCGTCAGCGAGGCATCCGCGACCTTGGCCTTCTGCAGGTTCAGCGACGACTCGTGCACGCCGCCTTCGTTGTGCTGGTCGTCGAGCAGCTGGGCCACCGGGCGGATGCGTTCGATCAGTTCTTCCGCCCATTCCTTGAGCGGCACTTCACGGCCATCGCGGGTGAGGGTCAGGTCCGGGCGGCGGCCTTCCTTGACGGTGCGCGCGAAGTTGCGCGCGTGGATCGCGCCGTCGTGGGCGCTGATCAGGGGGCTCTCGTCCAGGGCGCAGAACAGCAGGAAGGCGTCCAGGAAGCGGCCGGTCTCCAGGGCGATGCCGATCGGCTCGAAGGGGTCGACGTCCAGGCAGCGCACCTCGATGTACTGCACGCCGCGGTTGCACAGCGCCTGCACCGGACGCTCGCCGGTGCGGATCACGCGCTTGGGACGGATGGTCGAATAGTATTCGTTCTCGATCTGCAGCACGTTGGTCGAGAGCTGGATCCACTCGCCGTCCTTCTTGGTGCCGATCGCGGCGTAGGGTGCATAGGGGCGGTTGACCGCGTCCATCAGGCTGGTGACATAGCTTTCCAGGCTGTTCTCGTGCGGGCACAGGCCGGACTGGGCGTCGTTCTGGTAGCCCAGGTCGCTCATGCGCAGGCTGGTCGCATAGGGCAGGTAGAGCGTGTCGTCCGACAGCCGCTCGAGCTGGTGCGGGCGGCCGCGCAGGAAGCTGGTGGTCAGGGCCGGGGTGGCGCCGAACAGGTACATCAGGAGCCAGGCGTAGCGGCGGAAATTGCGGATCATCGCAATATAGCTCTCGGACTGGAAGTCGCGCAGCGCGTTGCGGCGTTCTTCAAGGATGCCTTCGTTTTCCGCGAACAGCTTCCACAGCTTTTCCGGCAGCGAGTAGTTGTAGTGGATGCCGGCGATGCACTGCATCGCCTTCCCGTAGCGCAGGGCCAGGCCGCGGCGGTAGACGTGCTTGAGCATGCCCAGGTTGGATTTGCCGTACCAGGCGATCTCGATCTCTTCTTCCGACGGCAGCTCGCCCGGCATCGACACGCCCCACAGCATCTCGTCGCCCAGCTTGGAGTAGGCGTAGCGGTGGATGGCGTCCAGGCGGTGCAGGGCCAGGCCGATGTCGTGCTCGGCCGGGGTGATGAATTCCAGCAGGGTCTCCGCGTAGTCGGTCGTGATCTGCGGATGGGTCAGTGCCGACCCCAGCGCCACCGGATGGGGAGTGCGGGCGAGCTGACCTTGTGGGTCCACGCGCAGGGTTTCGCGTTCGATGCCACGCAAGCCCTGGCCCAGCAGGGCGCGATGTTCGTCGTCGTCGAGCAGGGCCAGTCGGCGGTTGAATTGGTTCGACACGGGGTTTCCTTTCTTATACTGCCAGTGCGGTGGTGCAGAGAGTAACCGAAAACCGGCAAGTTCGCCGACCGCCCCTCATTCCTGCTTCTGGCCGGGGTTGGCGCTCCCAGCGGGAGGCTTGGCGGCAGGAGCCGGGGGAGGTGCGGCGGCAGGGGCGACCGGTGCGGCGGCAGGCGTCGCGGCAGCGTCGGCGGGCCGGGTTTCGGCGGCGATCCAGCGCTCGACCTGGCGCTCGAGGAGGGGCAGCGGCAGGGCGCCGCCGCCCAGCACCGCGTCGTGGAAACGGCGCAGGTCGAAACGTTCGCCCAGGGCCGCCCTGGCCTTCTTGCGCAGCGCCAGGATGCGCAGCTGTCCGATCTTGTAGCTGAGGGCCTGGGCCGGCCGGGCGATGTAGCGGTCGACCTCGGCCTCGTTGTCGGCGGGCGGATTGGCGGTGTTGGCGTTCAGGTAATCGACGGCCTGCTGGCGCGACCAGCCCAGCGCGTGGATGCCGGTGTCGACCACCAGACGCGCGGCGCGGAAAGCCTGCTCGTTGAGGTGCCCGAACAGCGAGAACGGGTCCTGGAAGAAGCCCAGTTCCGGGCCCAGGCCTTCGGCATAGGTGGCCCAGCCTTCGCCGAAGGCCGGGAACCAGCCGTGGCGCCGGAAGGCGGGCAGCTCGAGTTCCCTGGCGCGCGCCACCTGCAGGTGGTGGCCGGGCAGGCCCTCGTGCAGGGCGATGGTGTCGACCTGCCAGATCGGCCGCGCCCCCAGGTCCGCCACGTTGACCACCAGGGCCGCGCTGCGCTGTTCGCTGCCGGCCTCGTAATAGGCGGCCGGCTGGCCGGCCCCCGCCGCCGTCATCGGCTTGACCGCCAGGCCGGCGGAAGGCGGCGTGCCGACCACCTTGGGCAGCTTGTTTTCCGCGCGTGCGAGGGCGCGCCGGTAGCGTCCCAGCAGGGTCTCGGCATCGGGAAAGAACAGGCGCGGATCGGTGCGTGCGAACACCAGGAACCTGGCGGGGTCGCCGCGAAAGCCGGTGCGCGGCACCAGCGCCGCCACTTCGAGGCGCAGGCGCGCCACTTCCTTCTGGCCGATCGCATGGATCTCCGCCGGCGTCAGTTCCGTGCTGGTGGACTGGCGCACCAGGAGGGCGTACCAGGCCGCGCCGTTCGGCAGGCTGGAGGCGCCGATGCTGTCGCGCGCCAGCGGCAGGTAGTCGGTGCGCAGGAAGTCTTCCAGCTTGCGCAGGGCCGGCGCGGCGCTGTCGTTCAGGGCCGCCGCGCCGGCCGCCAGCAGTTCTTCGCGCACCTCGGGCGCGACCGCTGCGGGGATGCGCTTGAACGGGGCGGCCAGCGCGCCGTCCTGCAGGCCTTCGCGCAGGCTGCGCAGCGCGTCCGGCACGCCGCGCAGCACCGTCTTGGGCATAGGCCAGCCCGCCTTCAGGCCGGCGCGCAGCTGTTCGACCAGGCCGTCCACGTGGGCGGGCAGGGCCTTCAGGCGCGCGATATAGGCGCGGTAGTCGTCTTCGCCGGCGAAGGGCATCTGCGCCACCAGCCGCGGCAGCTGGACGTGCAGGCCGTCGTAGGCGGTGAGCGGCTGCGGATCGAAGGGAAGGAGGGCGCCGGCGGCCAGGCGCTGCTGCTTGTCCAGCACGAACAGGTCGTACGAGACCAGTGTCTGGCCTTCCAGGCGGCTGCGGTCGATCTCGCGCGCCGCCTCCAGCATCTCGCGCTCGTGCTCGAGGGCGGCGGCGCGCGCGGCCAGGCTGGTGTCGGAGAGCAGGGCGTTGTGGCGCTGCTCGCCCAGGCCGGTCGCGCGTTCGGGGGCGCGGCGCAGCTGCCATTGCCAGTCGCGCTCGAACAGCTTTCTTGCCTGCTCGGCTGCGGAAGGAGCCGGCGTGGCGGGCGTCGGGGGATCGGCTTCCGGCCCGACGGCGGCGCAGGCTAGGGGCGCGAGCAGGGCGAGAGTGGCGAACAGGTGACGCATGCGGGCTCCGGGGTTCGGGCTGGCCATTGTAACAAGGCCACCGTAAGCCTCGCGCTCTTCAGGCGCCGCAGCGTCCGCCGCTGACGCGCTCGATGCCTGCCAGGTCGCGCCAGCTCTGGACCTCGGTGAAGCCGCGCGCGGCCAGCAGGGCGCGCACGGCCTCGGCCTGGTCGTAGCCGTGTTCGAGCAGCAGCCAGCCGCCCGGTTCCAGGTGAAGGGGAGCGCCGGCTATGATGATGCGCAGCGCCGACAAGCCGTCCGCATGGTCAGTGAGGGCGCCGGTGGGCTCGAAGCGCAGGTCGCCTTCGCCCAGGTGGCGGTCGCTTGATGCGATGTAGGGCGGGTTGGAGGCGATCAGGTCGAAGCCTTCCTCGCCCAGCGCAGCGTACCAGTCGCTGCGCAGGAAGCGCACGCGGGCGCCGTTGGCGGCGGCGTTGGCCTGGGCGATGTCGAGGGCCTCCATGCTGACATCGAGCGCGGTGACGGCGGCGTCCGGGCGCGTATGGGCGACGGCGACCGCGATGGCGCCGCTGCCGGTGCCCATGTCGAGCAGGCGCGCGCGCGGCGCCAGGCGGTCCAGCGCCAGTTCGACGATCAGTTCGGTATCGGGGCGGGGGATCAGCACGGCCGGGCTGACCCGGAACGGCAGCCCGAAGAATTCGCGTTCGCCGACGATGTAGGCGATCGGTTCGCCGTCCAGGCGGCGCTGCACCAGGCCGGCAAGCGCGGCGGCTTCCTCGCCAGTGAGCGCCCGCTCCGCCTGCGTGATCAGGGCCACGCGCGGCAGCTGCAGGGCATGGCACAGCAGGATGCGGTTTTCCAGCGGGTCGAGCGGCAGGTGTTTTTGCAGCTGGCCAAGGGTGGCGCCGGCCTGGATCATGCCTGTGTCCTTCATCTCACGCGGTCATGCCGTTTTTTTACGCACCAGCACCCAGACCAGCAGCACGGTCAGGGCCACGAACCACACGGCCGACCACTGCGGAATCGCCAGGCCCAGCACGGTGTCGGTGGCGCCTTCGCACAGGCCGTCGGCGCGGAACAGCCAGGGCAGGTATTCGGCGGTGGGGATCTTGTTGAGCATGGTCTCCATCGGGTCGATGCCGCAGGAGAAACCCGGGTTGGCGATCACGTACAGGTGCTTGCCGACCGCGTACAGTCCGCCCAGCGCCGCCAGCAGGGCCAGGATCGTGCCTTCGCGGACCTTGCCGCTGATGGCCGACACCAGGGCGCACACGCCGATGGCCAGGAACATGTAGCGCTGGATCACGCACAGCGGGCAGGGCCGCATTTCCATGATGTGCTGCAGGTAGAGGGCGACGGCGATCAGCGCGAAGCAGATCGAGGAAATGGCGAACAGGACCTGGCGCGAGGTGGGCATAATTGGCAGCATGCGGTGCTTTCTCTGGGCGTGGTTCAAGATGAAATCGGGGGCATTCTCGCACGAACCCGGCGCGTCTGCCCGCGCATATTTTCAGTCTAGCAACTTAACCTTTGCTTAACTTCATACGCCTCAATCGCCCAGCGCCGCCAGCTGCTCGGCCTGGTGCTCGGCGGACAGCGCATTGGTCAGGTCGGCCAGGTCGCCGTCCATGATCATGTCGAGCTTGTACAGGGTCAGGTTGATGCGGTGGTCGGTCAGGCGTCCCTGGGGGAAGTTGTAGGTGCGGATGCGTTCGCTGCGGTCGCCCGAGCCGATCAGGCTCTTGCGGGTGGCGGCTTCCTTCGACTGCTGCTCGCGCAGCTGCACGTCCTTGATGCGCGCGGCCAGCACCTTCAGGGCCTGGGCCTTGTTCTTGTGCTGGCTGCGGTCATCCTGGCACTCGACCACGATGCCGGTCGGCAGGTGGGTGATGCGTACCGCCGAATCGGTCTTGTTGATGTGCTGGCCGCCCGCGCCCGAGGCGCGGTAGGTATCGATGCGCAGGTCGGCCGGGTTGATGTTGACGTCCTCGACCTCGTCGGCTTCCGGCATCACCGCCACCGTGCAGGCCGAGGTGTGGATGCGGCCCTGGGTCTCGGTGGCCGGCACGCGCTGCACGCGGTGGCCGCCGGACTCGAACTTGAGCTTCGAGTACACGCCGTTGCCGATGATGCGCGCGATGACTTCGCGGTAGCCGCCCAGGTCCGAGGCCGACTCCGACACGATCTCGACCTGCCAGCGGTTGCGTTCGGCGAAACGGGTGTACATGCGCAGCAGGTCGCCCGCGAACAGGGCCGATTCGTCGCCGCCGGTGCCGGCGCGGATCTCGAGGAAGATGTTGCGTTCGTCGTTGGCGTCCTTCGGCAGCAGCATTTTCTGCAGGTCCAGCTCCAGCTCCGCCAGGCGGCCTTTGCCGGATTCGATCTCTTCCTGCGCGAACTCCTTCATCTCCGGATCCGCCAGCAGTTCCTGGGCCGCCGCGATGTCGCCCAGCGCCTTCTGGTACTCGTGGTAGAGCGCGACCAGCGGCGACAGCTCGGCGTGCTCGCGGGTGAGCTTGCGGTAGTTGTCCATGTTCGCGGTCGCCCCCTCGTGCGAGAGCAATTCGTCCACTTCGACGAGGCGGTTGGCAAGTTGGTCCAGCTTGGCCAGCATGGAAGGTTTCATACGGATTCCCGGAACAAGAAGAAAGGATCGAACAGGCGCCGCGGGGCGCGGCAAGGGCGCGCGTCCCGGCGGGACACGCAAGGCGAAGCGGCGCTAACGGCGGCTGCGGAACAGCTGCGGCAGCAGGGTGGCCAGGCGGGCGCGCTCGTCGCCCTGGGCGTGGTGCAGGGCCTGTTGCGGGCCATGCAGGAACTTGGCGGCGAGGCCTTTGGACAGCGCTTCGAGCACGGCTTCGGGATCGTCGCCGCGCGCCAGCAGCTTGCGGGCGCGCTCGAGTTCCGCCATGCGCAGCGCTTCGCTCGATTCGTGCAGCTCGCGGATCACCGGCACCATGGCGCGGTCGCCTACCCAGTGCATGAAGGATTCGACGCGCGCGTCGATGATGGCCTCGGCCTGCTTGACGGCGGCCTGGCGGTTTTCCATGCCGGTCTGGACCACCTGGGCCAGGTCGTCCACGGTATACAGGAAGACGTCGTCGAGGCGTGCGACTTCCGGCTCGATATCGCGCGGCACGGCCAGGTCGACCATGAACACCGGGCGGTGGCGGCGCGCCTTGACCGCGCGCTCCACCAGGCCCAGGCCGATCAGGGGCAGGGTCGAGGCGGTGCAGGAGACCACGATGTCGAACTGGTGCAGGCAGTCGGGCAGGTCGGCCAGGCGGATCGCCTTGCCGTTGTAGCGGGTGGCCAGGGCTTCGCCGCGCTCCATGCTGCGGTTGGCGATGGTGACCGACTTCGGATTCTGGGCCGCGAAGTGGGCCGCGCACAGCTCGATCATTTCGCCGGCGCCGATGAACAGCACGTGCTGGTGGGCGATGCGGTCGAAGATGCGCTGCGATAAACGAACCGCGGCGGCGGCCATGGAGACGCTGTGGGCGCCGATCTCGGTGGTGCTGCGCACTTCCTTGGCCACCGCGAAGCTGCGCTGGAACAGCTGGTGCAGGTAGGTGCCCAGGCCGCCCGCTTCTTCGGCGGTGCGCACTGCGTCCTTCATCTGGCCCAGGATCTGGGGTTCGCCCAGCACCATCGAATCCAGGCCGGAAGCGACGCGGAAGGCGTGGCGCACGGCGTCGTGCTGGGGGAGCAGGTAGAGGTGCGGACGCAGCTCGGCGTAGTTAAGCGCATGATAATGCGCCAGGAACTGGCCGGAGGCGTCGAGGGGATTCGGCAGGTTGCTTGCCGCGTAGAGTTCGGTGCGGTTGCAGGTCGACAGGATCGCCGCTTCCTCGCCGGTCGAACCCTGGCGCGAGAACCAGGTGCGCGCCGCCTGCACCGCGCGTCCGAGCTGGTCGGGCGCGAGCGCCAGCTGCTCGCGCAGCGAGACCGGTGCGGTGGTGTGGTTCAGGCCAACGGCGAGCAGTTGCATTCGGGGACGGGGGTCGACAGGTATGCACCCATTATACCCTCAGGCCAGCAGGGTTTCAGCGGATACCGCCGAGGGGGGCTCAGGCGCCCAGCTTTTCCAGGCGGTAGCCGTAGCTGTAGACCGGCACCAGGCGGAAACCGTTCTCCGGGCGCAGGTGCAGCTTGTTGCGTACGCGCGAGACGTGGGTGTCCATGGTGCGCGAAGGGACATCGGTATCGCGCACCCAGACCGACTCGTGTATGTAGGCGCGCGACAGCGGGCGGCCGATGTTACGGAAGAACAGCAGCGCCAGCGAGAACTCTTTCTGGGTCACGTCGATGACCGAACCGTCCTTCAGCAGGCGGCCGGGACGGGTTTCGAAGACATAGGGGCCGAACTGCAGCTGCTCGGCGCTGTTCTGCGAGGGGTAGGCGCGGCGCAGCAGGGCCGAGACACGGGCCACCAGCTCGCCGCGGCGCAGCGGCTTGACCAGGTAGTCGTCGGCGCCGGCGCTGACGCCGTCGATGATGTCGTCTTCGGCATTGTTGCCGACGAGGAAGATGACCGGTGCGGTCGGCGCCAGCTTTTCCTTGGCGCGGCGCAGCACCTCGGCACCGTCGAGGTCAGGAACGTTCCAGTCCATGACCAGCATATCCGCACTGTCCTTGCGAAGCTGCCCCAGCAGCTCCTTGGCGCTATCAAACGATTGGCAGCTGTGGCCAGCAGCGCTCAGCACCTGGCAGATCAGGTCTGCCTGGCTACGGTCTTGTTCAAGAACGGCGATCTTCATGTTGACGCTTATAAAAAGTTGCCTTTGTAGGAAGTGTCCTACAAGGTTAAACCAAATATATCAGACTTTCACAAAATAGTGCTACAGATAAACACCGAATTTACATTTGCAACTACAGATCTGTTGTGTGAAAGGGACCACTAAGCAATTTCTACTATGGGAGTACACTCGAAACACGGTTTTCCAACATCTACAGCGAGGTGACGATATGTTGTTTCGACGCAAAAACAAGATCGACGAGTCGGGCCGCGTGCCCGTGACCGGAACCCAGATCGAGCAAGCGCGCCAGCGTTGCCTGCAGGTCGTGAAGAAGCGCGCGGCCATGTCGGCCGGCGTGGCGGCGATCCCGCTGCCGGGCATGGACATCCTGTCGGACGCGACCGGCTTCGCCGTGCTGGTGGACGAAGTCAACAAGGAATTCGGCCTGACCCAGGCGCAGATCGAGAAGCTGACCCCGCGCCTGCGCCGGATCGCCTATGAGGCGGCCGCTTCGGTGGGCGGCATGATGGTCGGGAAGATGGTGACGCGCAGGCTGGTGATGGGCCTGTTCAAGCGCTCGGCCGGGAAGATGGCGGCCAAGTCGACCGCCAGGTTCGTGCCGCTGGCCGGGCAGCTGGCCTCGGCGGCGATCGGCTATGCCTTGTTCAAGAAGATGGGCGACCAGCACGTGGAAGCCTGCGCCAAGGTGGCGCGTGCGCTGGAAGCGGAGACCGGCAAGGAATTCGACAATTTGTCGCCGATGCCGGCCGCGGGCAAGGGCTTCGAAGGCGAGTCGCCGATGCCGGTGATGTAAACGACGATGCCCGCGCGAGGCGGGCATCCAGTGGGAGCGCCTGAAGAAAATCAGGCGTCCGGCAGCACGACGTTTACATCGAGCACTTCCAGGTTGCCCTGGCGGTCGAGCGAGATCTTGATGTCGTCCGGGTTGACCTTGGTGTACTTCGAGATCACCTCGATCAGCTCGCGGTGCAGGGCAGGCAGGAAGTCCGGGCCGGTGCGGCTGCTGCGTTCGCGCGCGATGATGATCTGCAGGCGTTCCTTGGCGGCTGTCGCGCTCTTCTTTTTTTCCGGGAAGAGGAAATTAAGCAGCGGCATATCACTTGGCTCCGAAAATGCGCTGGAACAGGCCCGGCTTCTCGTAGTTCGTGAAGCGCAGCGGACGTTCCTCGCCCAGGAAACGGGCGACCACGTCTTCGTAGGCGTCAGCCACGTCGGTGCCCTTGAAATGGATGGCCGGGTTGCCCTGGTTCGATGCGTGCAGCACCGATTCCGATTCCGGGATGATGCCGATCAGCGGAATGCGCAGGATTTCCTGCACATCCTGGTAGGACAGCATTTCGTCGGCTTCGACGCGCTTCGGCGAGTAGCGGGTGATCAGGAGGTGTTCCTTGACCGGCTCCGAACCGCTCTGGGCGCGGCGCGACTTGGCCTGCAGGATGCCCAGGATGCGGTCCGAGTCGCGCACCGAGGACACTTCCGGGTTGGTCACGACGATCGCCTCGTCGGCGAAGGTCAGGGCCATCAGGGCGCCGTGCTCGATGCCGGCCGGCGAATCGCAGACGATGAAGTCGAAGCCCATCTTGACCATGTCGTTGAGCACGTTCTCGACGCCTTCTTCGCTCAGCGCGTCCTTGTCGCGGGTCTGCGAGGCCGGCAGGATGAACAGGTTGTCGCAGTGCTTGTCCTTGATCAGCGCCTGGTTCAGGGTCGCCTCGCCGTTGATCACGTTGATCAGGTCGTACACCACGCGGCGTTCGCAGCCCATGATCAGGTCGAGGTTACGCAGGCCGACGTCGAAGTCGATGACCGCGGTCTTGTAGCCGCGCATGGCCAGCCCGGTCGAGAAGCTCGCGCTCGAGGTCGTCTTGCCCACACCGCCCTTGCCGGACGTCACAACAATAATTCTTGCCACAAAAAAGTCCTTTTCAATATCTGTGAGTTCGGGATTCAGGCGCGCGGCGATGCCGGGCCCAGCGACTGGATGTCGATCCGGTCGCCGACCAGCCGGACCTGGGCCGGCTGGCGCGCCTGGTTGTTCGGGAATCCTTCGTCGAAGGTGCGGTAGACGCCGGCGATCGACACCAGCTCGGGCTGCATCGTCAGGGCGAAGATGCGCGCCCCGGCGTCTCCCGACGCGCCCGCCAGCGCCCGTCCGTTGAGCGGCGCATACACGTGGATGCTGCCGTCGGCGATGATTTCCGCGCCGTTGTTGACCACCGCCGTGATGATCAGGTCGCTGCCGCGCGCATAGATGCGCTGGCCGGCCCGCACCGGGGTGTCGATGATCATGGCCGTCGGGGCCGGGACGGGAGCCGCCGCCGGAGCAGGGGCCGGTTCCGCCACCGGCACCGGCGCCGCGACCGGCGCGGGAACAGGGGCAGCCGCAGCCGCCGGCGCGGCGCTCTCCGGCGCGCGCACGCCGCTCGAGCCGTCGTCCAGCGCCAGGCCGTGGGCGCGGATCGCCTCGGCCATCGCCGGGCTGGCGCCGCGCACCGCCACGGCATTGAGCCGGTATTTCTTGAGCAGCGCCACCAGGGCCGGCCAGTCGATGGCCGGGGTCTCGTGCGCGATCGCCGCCACGTCGATCACCGCGAATTCGTCTTCGAAGAAGTCGGACACGCCGCCGGTCATCTGGGTCAGGGCCGCATCGATGGCCACCGGATCGGCCGAGTGCAGGATCGTCGAGATGGCGACGACCGTGGAGATCTTGATTTCGATGGGCAGCGTGGTTTTCGGCATAAAACAGGAGTGGTTGGCGTTGCGCTCGTGCATTCTACTGTGAAATTTACAGAAAAGGTCGTCGCGGATAAATGATTCTTAGTGGAAATTGATGCTTTGCCAAACCCAAAAAATTAAGTCGCGCCATAGGCCGAAAGGCGGTTCTACAGCGGTTGTATTCTGTGAATAAGCTGATAAGATTGATTTTGCTCAAACTAGAGTAGAGCACCGTACGTAATATGCTTGGGTTTCGCACCCCTCGCGCCAATCAAGGGATGCCGGCGGCTCCGGCCGCCGTCTCGACCAACCCGGCCCGAACGGGCCGGCAGAACGGAGATCGACATGGAAGACGTAGTCATCGTAGCCGCTGGCCGCACTGCCGTCGGCAAGTTCGGCGGCACGCTCGCCAAGATCCCAGCCGCCGAACTCGGCGCGCATGTGATCCGCCACCTCCTGGGCAAGACGGGCATCGATCCCGCTTCCATCAGCGAGGTCATCATGGGCCAGGTGCTCACCGCCGGCGTGGGCCAGAATCCGGGCCGCCAGGCGTCCATCAAGGCGGGCCTGCCCGACATGGTGCCGGCCTACACCATCAACAAGGTCTGCGGCAGCGGCCTCAAGGCCACCCACCTGGCCACCCAGGCGATCCGCTGCGGCGACGCCGGCATCATCATCGCCGGCGGCCAGGAGAACATGAGCGCCGCGCCGCACGTGCTCAACGGCTCGCGCGACGGCTTCCGCATGGGCGACATCAAGATGACCGACACGATGATCGTGGACGGCCTGTGGGATGTCTACAACCAGTACCACATGGGGGTGACGGCCGAGAACGTCGCGCGCAAGTACGAAGTCTCGCGCGCCGAGCAGGACGAATTCGCGCTGCAGTCGCAGCTCAAGGCCGAGGCCGCCCAGAAGGAAGGCCGCTTCAAGGACGAGATCATCCCGATCGAGATCCCGTCCAAGAAGGGCGCGATCGTGTTCGACAGCGATGAATACCCGAAGCACGGCACCACGCTGGAAGCGCTGGCCAGCCTGCGCCCGGCCTTCAACAAGGAAGGCACCGTCACCGCCGGCAACGCGTCCGGCCTGAACGACGGCGCGGCCGCCGTGATCATGATGGGCGCCTCCAAGGCGCGCGAACTGGGCCTGACCCCGCTGGCGCGCATCAAGGCCTACGCATCGGCCGGCATCGACCCGACCATCATGGGCATGGGACCGGTCTCGGCCTCGCGCCTGTGCCTGCAGAAGGCCGGCTGGCGCCACGAGGACGTGGATCTGATGGAAATCAACGAGGCGTTCGCCGCCCAGGCCATTGCCGTCAACAAGGAAATGGGCTGGGATACCTCGAAGATCAATGTGAACGGCGGCGCGATCGCGCTGGGCCACCCGATCGGTGCGTCCGGCTGCCGTGTCCTGGTCACCCTGCTGCACGAAATGGCCCGGCGCGACGCCAAGCGCGGCCTGGCCAGCCTGTGCATCGGCGGCGGCATGGGCGTGGCGCTGGCAGTCGAACGCGACTGACAGGCGATCCATATACGGGGATGTTAGGGAAGTGACGAATACCAACACTGGAGAGAACAATGGCTAGAGTAGCATTAGTAACGGGCGGCATGGGCGGCCTGGGCGAAGCGGTGTGCCTCAAACTGGCCGCGCTGGGATATACGGTCGTCACTACTTTTTCGCCGGGTAACAAGAAGGTCGACGGCTGGCTCAGCAGCATGCGCGAGCAGGGCCACGACTTCAAGGCCTACGCCTGCGACGTGTCGGACTACGACTCGGCCCAGGAATGCGTGCGCCAGGTGGTGCAGGACATCGGTCCGGTCGACGTGCTGGTCAACAACGCCGGCATTACCCGCGACATGACCTTCAAGAAAATGGACAAGGTCAATTGGGATGCGGTCATGAAGACCAACCTGGACTCGGTCTTCAACATGACCAAGCCGGTCTGCGACAGCATGGTCGAGCGCGGCTGGGGCCGCATCATCAACATCTCGTCGGTGAACGGCCAGAAGGGCGCCTTCGGCCAGACCAACTACTCGGCGGCCAAGGCCGGCATGCACGGCTTCACCAAGGCGCTGGCGCTGGAAGTGGCGCGCAAGGGCGTGACCGTCAACACCATCTCGCCGGGCTACATCGGCACCAAGATGGTGATGGACATCCCGAGCGAAGTCCTGGAAACCAAGATCATCCCGCAGATTCCGATGGGCCGCCTGGGCAAGCCGGAAGAAGTGGCTGGTCTGGTCGCCTTCCTGGCTTCCGACGACGCGGCTTTCGTCACCGGCGCCAACATCGCCATCAACGGCGGCCAGCACATGTTCTGATCCGCATGGCTTGATCACACCGATCTGCGCTTGCGCTCTCGGCCCGGTCCAGTAATGGCCGGGCTTTTTTTCGGCTGTTTCCGGCTTCACGATGCGCGTGACACGCGAGCTTCCATGCCCCTTGGCACATACGCGAGCGCGCACTGGCGCCAGGCCGCCGATCGCGGTGCCGCACGATGCCGCCGCCATTTACAATGGCATGGTCTCCACCTGGCATGAAGAGGAAACCGATGTCTACCTTGCCGCATGGCGCGCTGGCGCTGTCCAGCCTCGACGAACAAGTGCTGCTCCCCGGCACCAAGGGCCTGCCCCTGCGCGAACCCTTGCGCCAGGGCGCGATCGGCGTGCAGGGCTGGAACGTGCTGCGCGGCGACACCAGCTTCCCGGTGGCGGTGCTGAAGGATGCCGCGTTGCGCCACAACCTCGACTGGATGCGCCGCTTCTGCGAGCGCCATGGCGTCACCCTGGCGCCGCACGGCAAGACCACGATGAGTCCGCAGCTGTTCGGCGCCCAGCTGGCCAATGGCGCCTGGGGAATCACCCTGGCCACCGCCGCCCAGGTGCAGATAGCGCACCGTTTCGGCGTGCGCCGCGTGCTGCTGGCCAACCAGCTGGTGGGCCGCGCCGACATCGCGGCCGTGCTCGACCTGCTGCACGGCGACCCCGACTTCGAATGCGTGGTGCTGGCCGATTCCCCGGCCGGCGCTGAGCGCCTGGCGCGCGCGGTGCGGGAAACAGGACTCGCGCGTCCGCTCCCGGTGCTGGTCGAGCTCGGCCTGGCCGGCAAGCGCGCCGGCTGCCGCACGCCTGAGGCGGCGATGGCGGTGGCGCGCCAGGTCGCCGGCGCCCGGGGCCTGGTCCTGGCCGGCTTCGAAGGCTACGAAGGCCTGCTCGTCACCAGCGACCGCGCCGCCGATGTGCGCGCGGTGAACGATTTCCTGGCCCAGCTCACCGCCCTGGTGCGCGCCGCCGACGAGGAAACGCTGTTCGGCACACCGGAAATTCTGCTCTCGGCCGGCGGCTCGGCCTATTTCGACCTGGTGGCGCGCGGCTTCGCGGGTGTCCATGGCCTGTCGCGCCCGGTACGCGCGGTGCTGCGCAGCGGCTGCTACCTGACGTCGGACCACGGCACCTACCTGCGCCACATCGCCGAGATCGAGGAGCGCGAAGGCGCGCAGGAACAAGGCCTGCAACCGGCCCTGGAAGTCTGGAGCATGGTGCAGTCGCGCCCCGAGCCGACCCTGGCGATCCTGACCATGGGCAAGCGCGACGCGTCCTATGACGCCGACCTGCCGGTGCCGCTGTATACCCACCGCCCGGACAGCGGCGCATCCAGCCCGAGCACGCTGCCGCCGGGCTGCACGATCTTCAAGCTCAACGACCAGCACGCCTACCTGCGCCTGCCCGAGGGCGACCCGCTGTGCGACAGCCTGGCGGTGGGCGACCTGGTCGGCTGCGGCATCTCGCATCCCTGCACCACCTTCGACAAGTGGCAGCTGCTGCTGGCGGTGGACGAGGCCTATACGGTGCGCTACGCCCTGAACACCTTCTTCTGACGGGGCGCGGTAGGCTACAATCGGCTTCCACCTCCTGCAAAGAGCCGCCATGCCCGTCACGCCGCCGTCGCTGTTCCCGCCGATCCAGCCCATCCGCCAAGGCATGCTCGCCGTCGACGAGCTGCACACGATCTACTGGGAAGAGGTCGGCAACCCGGACGGCACCCCGGTCGTGTTCCTGCACGGCGGCCCGGGCGCGGGCCTGTCGCCCCAGCACCGCCGTTTCTTCGACCCGCGCACCTACCGCGTGATCCTGTTCGACCAGCGCGGCGCCGGCAAGTCGACCCCGCTGGGCGAATGGCGCAACAACACCACCCAGCTGCTGATCGAGGACATCGAGCGCCTGCGCACCCTGTTCGGCATCGAGCGCTGGCTGGTGTTCGGCGGCTCCTGGGGCTCGACCCTGGCGCTCGCCTACGGCCAGGCCCATCCCGAGCGTTGCCTGGGCTTCGTCCTGCGCGGGATCTTCCTGTGCACGAAGGACGAGGTGGAATGGTTCATCAATGGCGTGCGCTGGTTCTACCCGGAGCTCTACGACGAATTCGTCGCGCCGATTCCGCAAGCCGAGCGCGGCGACCTGCTCAAGGCCTACGCCAGCCGCCTGCTGTGCCACGACCCGGACGTCTACTGGCCGGCAGCGCGCGCCTGGAGCCGCTTCGAAGGGCGGCGCGTGTTCCTGCTGCCCCAGCCGGAAGAAGCCGCGTCCGACACCCTCGACCTGGGCGTGGGCCGGCTCGAATCGCACTACATGCTGAACGGCGCCTTCCTCGAGGAAGACCAGCTGGTGCGCGACATCGGGCGCATCGCCCACCTGCCGGCCACCATCGTGCAGGGCCGCTACGACGTGATCTGCCCGCCGCTGTCGGCTTACCGCCTGCACGCGGCCTGGCCGGGCGCGAAGCTGCACATGATTCCCGACGCCGGCCACGGCGCCCTGGAAACCGGCATCGCGCGCGCCCTGGTGGCCGCGACCGAGCAGTTCAAGCGCCACGGCCGCTTCGATTGAAGCGGGACCCGCCGCTGCGGACTGCTACACTAGGCGCCAAGACACACCACAACAATTCGAACGTGTTCTCATGAATATCCAGATCAGCGACATCGGCCACGTCATCCAGCTGGCGATCGCGCCCGTGTTCCTCCTGACCGGCGTGGCGACCAAGCTGACGGTCCTGACCAACCGCCTGGCGCGCATCATCGACCGCACCCGTGTCCTCGAGGACCGGCTCAAGGTCAGCCCCAACGGCGAATACGCATCGGAACTCGAGACCCTGTACCAGCGCTCGCACCTGATCAACTACGCCATCACCTCCAGCACCGCCTGCGGCCTGCTGGTGTGCGTGGTCATCGCGATGCTGTTCCTGGGCGACACCACCAATCTTCCGCTCGACCAGTACATCGCCGCCTGCTTCGTGTTCGCGATGATGGGCCTGATCAGCAGCTTCATTTATTTTTTGCGCGAGATCTTCATCGCCTCGCGCTTCATGCGCCAGCAGCACCTGCACTCCCTGCAGCAGGGGCGCTGACGCAGCCTTGAAAGAACCTATGCACGACTACCAACGCCCCCCGACCCTGCACCGCTACGCACTGCGCGCCGATCTCGAGAGCGCGCTGAGCGCGGGCCAGTTCCGCCTCGAGCCCGCGGGCGGCTTCCTGACCCTGTCCTTCTCGACCGTGTGGGACAAGCACCTGTTCGACGTCCTGGCCCCGGCCGACAGCTGCCTGGTGATCCACAACACCGAGCTGTTCGGCGAGCGCCTGCACCGTGCGGTGCAGCGCCTGCTGCCCAACTGGGCCGGCATCGACGGCCCGGTCGAATACGGCAGCCGCTCGCGCCTGGGCGCCGCTTTCTCGAAGAGCGCCATGCATGCGCAAGAGAAGGAATGGCAGTTCGCCTGGCGCTCGCTGTCGCCCAACGCCAGCCTGCATCCGGTCACGGTCAGCATCGGCAATATCGAGTCCTTCGCCGAATTGCGCAGCCGCGAAAGCCACCTGGCTTAATCACTTTAGAAACACGGCTCCAGGAAATCACGGTGTAATGCCGTGATGACTACCAACGCCTACCCCAATCTGCTCGCGCCGCTCGACCTGGGTTTCACCACCCTCAGGAACCGCGTGATCATGGGCTCGATGCACACCGGGCTCGAAGACCGTTTCTACAACTACGGCAAGCTGGCCGCGTTCTACCGCGAACGCGCGCGCGGCGGCGCCGGCCTGATCGTCACCGGCGGCATCTCGCCCAACCGCCAGGGCTGGCTGCTGCCGTTCGGCGGCACCCTGAATTTCCTGGGCGACGTGCCCAACCACCGCAAGCTCACGCGCGCGGTGCACGAGGAGGGCGGCAAGATCGTGCTGCAGATCCTGCACGCGGGCCGCTACGGCTACCAGCCCTTCGTGGTTTCGGCCTCCGGCATCAAGTCGCCGATCTCGCGCTTCACGCCCAAGCCCCTGACCGAGGCCGGCATCGAGGACACCATCCGCGCCTACGCGCGCTGCGCGAAGCTGGCCAAAATGGCCGGCTACGACGGCGTCGAAGTGATGGGCAGCGAAGGCTACCTGCTCAACCAGTTCCTGTGCGCGCGCACCAACAAGCGCACGGACGCCTGGGGCGGCTCGATCGAGAACCGCATGCGCCTGCCCGTGGAAGTGGTGCGCCGCATCCGCGCCGCGGCGGGTCCCGACTTCATCATCATGTACCGCCACTCGGTGCTCGACCTGGTCGAAGGCGGCAATACCTGGGACGAAGTGGTGGCCACCGCCAGGGCCCTGGAAGCGGCCGGCGTCAACCTGCTCAACACCGGCTACGGCTGGCACGAGGCGCGCATCCCGACCATCGTCACCTCGGTGCCGCGTGCGGCCTTCGCCGACGTGGCGGCGCGCCTGCGCAAGGAAGTGGGCATTCCGGTGGCGGCCTCGAACCGCATCAACATGCCGGCCGAGGCGGAGCAGCTGCTGGCCTCGGGCAGCGCCGACCTGGTGTCGATGGCGCGGCCCTTCCTGGCCGATCCGGAGTTCGTGAACAAGGCCGCCAGCGGCCGCGTCGACGAAATCAACACCTGTATCGCCTGCAACCAGGCCTGCCTGGACCACACCTTCCAGAACAAGCGCGCCAGCTGCCTGGTCAATCCGCGTGCCTGCCACGAGACCGAACTGGTGGTCCGCAAGACCGTCAAGCCGAAGCGCATCGCCGTGGTCGGCGCCGGCCCGGCCGGCCTGTCGGCGGCCACGGTGGCGGCCGAGCGCGGCCACCAGGTCACCCTGTTCGATGGGCTGGACCGCATCGGCGGCCAGTTCAATGTCGCCATGCGCGTGCCCGGCAAGGAGGAATTCGCCGAGACCATCCGCTACTTCGGCCGCCGCCTGGAACTGCTGGGCGTCCAGGTACGCCTGAACGAGCGCGTCACACGCGAGCAGCTGGTCGCCGCCGGCTACGACGAGGTGGTGGTGGCGACCGGCATCGTCATGCGCAAGCCGCGCATCGAAGGCATCGACCATCCCAAGGTGCTGAGCTACCTGGACGTGCTGCGCGACCGTAAACCAGTTGGCCAAAAGGTGGCGATCATCGGTGCGGGCGGGATCGGTTTCGACATGGGCGAATTCCTGGTGCACGATCCGGCCGTTCCGCTGCCGGTGCCGGCGGCGCACTGGATGGCGGAATGGGGCGTGGATCCGCATGTGGCCACGCCCGGCGGCCTGGCCGCGCCGGTGCCGCCGCAGCCGCCGCGCCAGGTCTGGCTCCTGCAGCGCAAGACCACGCGGCCGGGGGCGGGGCTGGGCAAGACCTCGGGCTGGGTGCACCGCGCGACCCTGGTGCGCAATGGCGTGACCATGATGGCGGGCGTCCAGTACGATCGCATCGACGATGCGGGTCTGCATATCACCGTCGGGGGCGAGCAGCGGCTGCTGGACGTGGATCACGTGGTGATCTGCGCGGGGCAGGAGAGCCTGGCGGAGCTGATGCCGGCGGAGGGCGCGACTGGTGGCCCTGGCTTCCACAAGATCGGTGGGGCGGCGCTGGCGGCGGAACTGGATGCGAAGCGCGCCATCCGGGAGGGGGCGGAGCTGGCGGCGCGGCTTTAATGAGACCGCGGTGTGCTGAAAAACTTGGGTCCCCGCGAAGGCGGGGACCCAAGTTTTAAGCAAACCAAAAACGCTTATTTTTTACGCACCACCACGCAGCCGATCGAATATCCCGCCCCAAACGAGCAGATCACCCCATTGGCGCCGGCCGGCAAATCGTCCTGGTACTTGTGGAAGGCGATGATCGACCCCGCCGACGAGGTATTCGCATAGGTGTCGAGGATCACCGGCGCCTCTTCCGGCGTCGCATCGCGCCCCAGCAGCGTGCGCGCGATCAGGAGGTTCATGTTCAGGTTCGCCTGGTGCAGCCAGTAGCGCGAGATATCCTTGATCTCCAGCCCGGCATTGCGCACCGTGGCGGCGATCGTCTCGGCCGCCATCGGGCACACTTCCTTGAACACCTTGCGGCCCTGCTGGCGGAACAGCTTGTCCGGCTGGCCTACGCCCGCTTCGTCGAAGCGGTTCATGAAGCCGAAGTTGTTGCGGATGTTGTTCGAGAACTTGGTCTTGAGCTGGCTATCCAGGATTTCCCACTGGTGCTTGCTGGTCGCCGTCTCCGCGGCTTCCACGATCACGGCGGTGCAGGCGTCGCCGAAGATGAAGTGGCTGTCGCGGTCGCGGAAGTTCAGGTGGCCGCTGGTGATTTCCGGGTTCAGCATCAGTACCGCGCGCGCGCGGCCGTTGCGCACCGCGTCGACCGCGGTGGCGATGCCGAAGGTGGCCGAGGAGCAGGCCACGTTCATGTCGAAGCCGAAGCCGTCGATGCCCAGCGCTTCCTGGACCTCGACCGCCATGGCCGGGTAGGGACGCTGCATGTTGCTGCAGGCGACCAGCACCATGTCGATGTCGGCCGGGGTCTTGCCGGCGCGCGCCAGCGCTTCGCGCGCGGCGGCCACGCACATCTCGGCCTGCAGCGACACCTGGTCGTCGGCGCGCTCGGGAATGCGCGCGGTCATGCGGGCCGGGTCCAGGATGCCTTCCTTTTCCATCACGTAGCGCGACTTGATGCCCGAGGCCTTCTCGATGAAGCCGCTGCTCGAGGGCTCGAGCGCCGTCACCTCGCCCACCGCGATCGCCGCGGCGTGCTCCTGGTTGTGCAGCTCGACGTAGGCGTTGAAGGCCGTCACCAGCTCGTCGTTGGAAATGGATTGCGAGGGCGTGAACAGGCCGGTGCCGCTGATGACGACAGGTTTCATGATAGGCAAACTTTCAATGGAAATAACGGGACTTGCCCGTAAGATGGCCAAATTCTACACGGTCGTGCTAAAACAGGGAATCGCCGCTTGGGGGCCGTTGGGAACTGGGCGCACACCGGCTCCCGGGGCATCCTAGTGGCCCTGGGCCAGCGTGGTGGCGCCGGCGCGCTTGGACAGCTGGACCGGCTGGCCCTTGAGGTGGTTCAGGGCCTGGGCCAGCTGGAAATCGTCCTTGCTGCCATAGTCGACCGGCTTGCGCAGGCGCGCCTCGGCCAGCAGGCGCATCTGCTCTTCGATGTCTTCCTGGCGCGTCGCGCTTTCCTTGTCGCGGTCGTTCGACAGGTGGCGTTCCAGGTCGGCTTCGCGCATGCGCAGCGCGTTCAGGCCGTCGCCCTCGGCGGTTTCGTCGACCGGGAAGTCGGGCACGATGCCGCGCGCCTGGATCGAGCGCCCGGCGGGGGTGTAGTAGCGCGCCGTGGTCAGCTTGACCGCGGCGTCGTGCCCGATCGGGCGGATGGTCTGCACCGAGCCCTTGCCGAAGGTCTGGCTGCCCAGGATGGTGGCGCGTTTGTAGTCCTGCAGGGCGCCGGCCACGATTTCCGAGGCCGAGGCCGAGCCGGTGTTCACCAGCACCACCATCGGCAGGGTCTTGTAGGCGGGCGGCAGGGCGGACAGCGGATCGGCGCCGCTGCGCAGCATGTAGAACTCGGGACGGCCGTAGAAGCGCTGCTTGGAATCGGCCAGCTGGCCGTTGGTCGAGACGATCTCGGCGTCCTTGGGCAGGAAGGCCGCCGCCACGCCGATCGCGCCCTGCAGCAGGCCGCCGGGGTCGTTGCGCAGGTCGAGCACCAGGCCCTTCATGTCCGGGTTCTGGCGGTACAGGGCCTGCAGCTTGGCCGCCATGTCGTCCACCGTCGGTTCCTGGAACTGGGCGATGCGCAGCCAGGCATAGCCCGGCTCGATCATTTTCGCCTTCACGCTTTTCTGGATGATCTCGCTGCGCGTGATGGTGAAGAAGAGCGGGGCGGGCGCGTCCTTGCGCGCGATGGTCAGGGTGACCCGGGTGCCGGGTTCGCCGCGCATGCGCTTGATCGCCTCGTCGATCGGCACGCCCTGCACCGGGAAGCCGTCGATCTGGGTGATCAGGTCGCCTTCCTTGATGCCGGCGTGGAAGGCCGGCGAGTCTTCGATGGGCGCGACGATCTCGACGTAGCCGTCCTCGCTCTCGGAAATCTCGATGCCCAGGCCGACGAAGCGGCCTTCGGTGCCCTCGCGCAGCTCGCGGTAGGCGCGCGGGTCGAGGTAGGCGGAGTGGGGGTCGAGCGAGGCCACCATGCCGGAAATGGCTTCCGACAGCAGGGCCTTGTCCTCGACCGGTTCGACATAGTTGGACTTGATGACGCCGACGACGTCGGCCAGCTGGCGCAGTTCGGCCATGGGCATGCTTTCCTCGACCGGCTTGTAGGCCAGGGCCGAGAACTGCATGGTGAGCGCGACCCCGGCAAGCGCGCCAAGGCCGACGAGGCAGGAATTCTTGAATGTAGAGCCCATGGTCACCCGATCTGGCTGCGCGCGCCTTGAAATGTCCGCTGGTTCGCCCCTGAGATAGCGCAATCCAGTATAAACCTGTTCCTGCGCGCCGGAGAGCGCAAGCGCAAACAAGCATGCACCCGGCCCGCCATGCACAGGGCAGGGCGCACAGCTATTGATCCGTTGGTAAGCAATTGTAAGAGTGCAAGCGAGCGGGGGCGGGGCGGCCTATATTCAATACCAGTTTTTCTCTCTCTCCACTCTTGAAGTGGTCTTTGCCCACGGCCCCCTCCGTGGGCTTTTTTCTTTCCGGCGCACGCAGGCGCGCTGCCGGAAAAGGCCTGCCGGGATTGTACATTCCACAGCGCAACTTTACCCGCGCACACAAGGTCTTGTTGTCGTCTCCCAACACATGCATACGCGAAAAAGCACTCCTGGCGTGTATCGAAAAGTAAAAAAACTTTAATCCCCGTTGCTGCCTGTTTCTCAACAGCTAGAATGGTCTTTCGCCCGCGTGCGCCCTGTACGCGCCGGCATGCTACCGAAGACCAAGAACGCGAATGAATACATATGTTTCCCTGGCCTGCGCGGCCCTGCTCGGCGCGGCTTCCGTGCCCGCGGCAGGCCAGACCGGCGCCGAGCCGGCAGCACCCCAGGAGCCGGGTGCGGCCCAGACCCGGCAGGCGCCGCCTCCCAAGACCGACGACAAGCTGCAGCAGGTGACCATCAGCGGCAGCCGCGCCAACGATACCGACCAGCGCCGCCTGGCCACCGCTTCCAAAATGATCTTCGGCCGCGAAGAGCTGGACCGCAACGGCGACAGCAATGTCGGCGAGATCCTCAAGCGCCTGCCGGGCGTGACCATGGCCGGTCCGCCGGGCCGGGGCGGCGGCGGGGTGCGCATGCGCGGCATGGGCAACGGTTATACGCAGATGCTGGTCAACGGCGAGCGCCCGCCGCCAGGCTTCTCGCTGGAGTCGCTGCCGCCCGACCAGGTCGAGCGCATCGAGGTGATCCGCGGCCCGGTGGCCGAGCATTCCACCCAGGCGATCGCCGGCACCATCAACATCGTGCTGCGCGAAGGCTACCAGCAGAAGGACATCCAGTTCCGCGCCAGCGACAGCGTGTCCGGCGGCCTGCATTCGCCCGACGTGTCGCTGGCGATGCCGGGCAAGTCCGGCAGGCTGAGCTGGCTCACCAACGTGATGCTGCGCCTGAACCGCAACGAGAACGAGAGCCGGACCTACGACCGCACCGAGCGCCGCGACGGCACCCTCGACAGCGAGCAGCTGCTCGACGGCCGCAGCGATTCGCATTCGAAGGGCCTGCACGCCTCGCCGCGCTTCACCTACACCTTCGACAACAAGGACACGCTCACGGTCCAGCCCTTCCTAGGCGTGAACCGCAGCGATTCGCGCCTGAACAACACGGTCACGCGCCTGGGCGGCGAGCCGGATTACGCGCGCCTGGACCAGGCGTCGGATTCCGATTCCACCTTCGGCCGCCTGTTCGGCAACTGGCTGCACCGCATGGACAACAACGCCAAGCTCGACCTCAAGTTCGGCTTCGGCGGCGCCAACAGCGAGAACACCAGCGTGCGCCGCACCTATGGCTTCGCCGGCGAGCCGCTGCGCGTGTTCAACGACACGGGCGACATGCGCTTCCGCGGCGCCAACACGGGCGGCAAGTACACCAGGCCGATCGCCAAGGGCCACCTGCTGGCCGTCGGCTGGGACGTGGAATATACACGCCTGAAGCAGAAGCAGGTGTCCGAGGACGACGGCGGTCCGCTGTACGAGGAATCGGGCGCGAATCTCTCCGCCAACCAGCGCAAGATCGCGCTGTTCGCCCAGGACGAATTCGACATCAGCGAGCGCTGGTCGGCCTACCTGGGCCTGCGCTGGGAAGGCATCCGCACCGCCAGCACCGGCGTCGGCAACAGCGTGAAGAACGAGAGCCGCGTCTGGAGCCCGGTGCTGCACAGCGTCTGGCGCATCCCCGGCAAGGACAAGGACCAGGTGCGCGCCAGCCTGACGCGCAGCTACCGCGCCGCGCAGCTGAACGACATGATCGCCGCGCCCACCATCTCGGCCGACAATTCCTTCGTGCGCCCCGACCGCAGCGGCAATCCGGACCTCAAGCCGGAACTGGCGACCGGCATCGACCTGGCCTACGAACACTACATCGGCCGCACCGGCATCGTCTCGGCCAGCGCCTTCGTGCGCAATGTCGACGACCTGATCCGCCGCACCGTCACCGAAGTGCCGACCGCCCAGGGCCCGCGCTGGATCTCGCGCCCGGTCAACATCGGCAAGGCGCGTACCAGCGGCATCGAGCTGGAAGCCAAGTTCCAGCTGACCGACCTGGTCAAGGATGCGCCGAACGTGGACGTGCGCGCCAACTACAGCCGCTTCTGGTCCGACGTGGAAGACATCCAGGGCCCGCACAACCGCCTCGAGGGCCAGGCCGAGCAGACCGCCAACGTGGGCGCCGACTGGCGCCTCAAGGGCCTGCCCCTGACCCTGGGCGCGAGCCTGAACTGGACCCCGGATTTCCTGGTCCAGGTCAGCAACGAGGAACTGGCCTTCACCGGCTCCAAGCGCCAGCTGGACCTGTTCGCGCTGTGGAAATTCTCAGGCAATACCCAGGTGCGCGTGTTCGGCAACAACCTGCTGTCGCAGAACTACGATACGGCGCGCAGCGTCAGCCTGCCGGAAGTATTCACCAGCACCCAGACGCGCACATATGCAACAGTCGGTGTGCGTCTTGAAACAAAACTGTAATCAAACGGCCGGAGCCCATGCTACATTTTCCGGCCGTAGCACTTTTTTACCCCGCAAAGAGGACCTTCCTGTGAAGCGATACATCCTGAGCACCCTGACCCTGTCCATCATGACCGCCTTCGCCACCACGGCGGCGGTCGCGGCGGACAACGCGCCGGCAAAACCGGCGGCGGCCTTGATTTCCGGCATCGACACCCAGTTCATCGACGACAGCGTGCGTCCGCAGGACGACTTCTTCAGCTATCTCAACGGCAAGTGGCTCAAGACCGCCGAGATCCCGAGCGACAAGGCCAGCTGGGGCACCTTCATGAAGCTGCGCGACGACACCACGCCGCAGCTGCGCGCCATCATCGAGGCCGCGCAGAAGGATCCGCTTGCTCGGAAGCAGGGCACCGAAACCCAGAAGATCGCCGACCTGTACGCCAGCTTCATGGACCAGGCCAAGCGCGAGAGCCTGGGCTACAAGCCGCTCAGCGGCGAACTGTCGCGCATCCGCGCGCTCAAGGACAAGAAGGCGGTCCCGAACCTGGTCGCCCACCTGGCGAAGATCGGCGTGGCTTCGCCCTACGGCATGTACGTCAGCCAGGATGCGCGCGAGTCCACCAAGTACGCTGCCTACATCAGCCAGAGCGGCCTGGGCATGCCGGACCGCGACTACTACCTGAAGCTGGACGACAAGCGCATGGCCGAGACCCGCGCCGCCTACGAACAGCACGTCGCCAGGATCCTGGCGCTGGCCGGCGAGAAGAACGCCCCGGAACAGGCCAAGGCCATCCTCGACTTCGAGACCGAGCTGGCCAGGGTGCAGTGGACCAAGGTCGAGAACCGCGACCCGGTCAAGCGCTACAACAAGATGACGGTGGCCGAGCTGGCCAAGCTGGCCCCGGGCTACGACTGGAAGGCGGCGCTGGCCGCCGCCGGGGTGGCCGGCAAGGCTGACTACGTCATCGTGTCGCAGCCGAGCTACCTGGCCGGCTTCGACGCCGTGCTGGCCAAGACCGACCTGGCCACCATCAAGTCCTACTTCGAATGGCAGCTGCTGCGCGAGTACGCGCCCTACCTGTCGAAAGCCTTCGTCGACGAGAACTTCGCCTTCTATGGCACCGCGCTGACCGGCGTGACCGAACAGCGTCCGACCTGGAAGATCGGCGTCTCGACCGTCGAGGACGCGCTGGGCGAGGCGCTCGGCAAGCTGTACGTCCAGGAGCACTTCCCTGCCGAGCGCAAGGCGCGCATGGAAGAACTGGTGAAGAACCTGCTGGTCGCCTACAAGGAATCGATCGACACCCTCGAGTGGATGAGCCCGGCGACCAGGAAGGAAGCCCAGGCCAAGCTGGCCAAGTTCACCCCGAAGATCGGCTACCCGGACAAGTGGCGCGACTACTCGGCGCTGGCGATCCGCGGCGGCGACCTGGTCGGCAACGTGATGCGCGCCTCGACCTTCGACTACAACCGCAACATCAACAAGCTGGGCAAGCCGATCGACCGCACCGAATGGGGCATGACGCCGCAGACCGTGAACGCCTACTACCGCAGCACGACCAACGAGATCGTGTTCCCGGCCGCGATCCTGCAGCCGCCGTTCTTCGACATGCGCGCCGACGACGCCGTGAACTACGGCGCGATCGGCGCCGTGATCGGCCACGAGATCGGCCACGGCTTCGACGACAAGGGCAGCCAGTCGGACGGCGACGGCAACCTGCGCAATTGGTGGACCGAGGAAGACCGCGCCGCCTTCAAGGCCCGCACCGACAAGCTGGTCAGCCAGTACAGCGGCTTCTCGCCGCTGCCGGGCTATCACGTCAACGGCGAACTGACCCTGGGCGAGAACATCGGCGACAACGCCGGCCTGTCGATCGCGCACAAGGCCTACAAGATCTCGCTCAAAGGCCAGCCTGCTCCGGTGATCGACGGCCTGACCGGCGACCAGCGCTTCTTCATGGGCTTCGGCCAGGTGTGGCGCTCGAAGATGCGCGAAGCCCAGCAGATCAACCAGGTCAAGACCGACCCGCACTCGCCGGGCCAGTTCCGCGCCAACGGCACGGTGATGAACATGCCGGGCTTCTACGAAGCCTTCGGCGTGAAGGAAGGCGACAAGATGTACCTGGCGCCGAAGGACCGCGTCACCATCTGGTAAGCGCGATGCATGAAAGCGGGGGGGGGGGGGGCGCCCCCCCCCCCCCCCCCCCAAAAAAA